>JBOGYB010000187.1:0-4331 GCA_050696555.1 Solirubrobacteraceae bacterium
GGCGCGCACCCCACCACTCGTCTCTGTCTGGAGCTGCTGTTGGAGGTCACGGCAACCAGGGGGTCAAGCTGTGGTGTGCTGGACGTGGGTGCGGGCTCCGGTGTGCTCGCGATCGCAGCCACCAAGCTCCGCTACGACCCTGTGCTCGCGCTCGACCACGACCGCGAGAGCGTGCGCGCGATCCTCGCCAATGCGGCACTCAACGACGTGGAGATCGATGCCTGTCGCTTCGATCTGCGCGAGCAGGAGCTGTCGTGGTTTGAGGGAGATAGGGGAAAGGGCATCGTGCCCATCGCAAATCCCGATCCCAGCGGCGACGGGCGACCAGGGAAAGATACGGCGCGTACGTTGGTGCTCGCGAATCTACTGCGTCCGCTGCTACTCGATCTTGCTGAGAGGATGCCCGCCTCGAACCCTCCAACTCGGCTCGACCTGATCGTGAGCGGTCTGCTGTGCGAGCAAGCCGACGAGGTGTCCTGTGCGTTCGCCGACCGCCTCGGGCTGCGGGAGCTCGATCGTCGCGAGCGGGGAGAGTGGGCCGCTCTGTATCTCAGTCGCGGCTGATCTGAGCGCCCGAGAGGCTCACGGCGCCGTCGGTCGATCCGCTTGCGGCCGAAGGCAATCGTTCGGTCGCCGCGCGCACCGCCGACCTGAAGAGCAGGTCGAGCGCTCCGCGCACACCTCCCTCCACGTCGAGCAACGCTCGGGCCGCGATGAAGCCCGCGCCGATCGCGTCCAGAGCCTCGCCTGCCTCGCCCGGGTCAGGGTCGCGGCACACCGCGATAGCGAGGTCGAGCATCCCCTGGGCCTGTTCGATGGCACCCCCGAACAGCGCGGGCCCCGCGAGGCTTCCATACCCGTATGCGCGCGCGAGGCGACCGTTCAGTGTGATCTCCGCTTCACCCCATGGCGGGGAGGTGGGAGGCAGTCCGCGCCCGTCCACCAGTCCCGCCATCGTCTCGCCGAGGATCGCGCTCGTGGCGGTCGTGTCAAGCCCCGCGTGTGCCGCCGCACGTAGTGTGAGATACACACCGCTCGAGGTGAGTCCGTAGGGGGGGTCACTTGCGAACACCACGCGCTCGGCCGGGACTCGCGCGAGCAGCTCGATCACGTCGATCGGAAAGAAACAGGATGTGTCGTACAGCACCCCCGGGTGGTCCCTCAAGCGAGAGGTGAGGATTCCCTGGTCGCAGATCGCTCCATGCGCGAGGATCAACACCACCTCGGGATGACGCAACGCGAGGTTCGCCAACCCGTCGGCGATCGGCGGCATCCCTCGTCCCGCATGGATCAAGATCGGCACGGACGCTTCGCCGGCGAGCGCGAAGATCCCATCCATCTCCGGTCCGTCGAAGGAGAAAGATTGCGCTCTTGGGTGCAGCTTTATCCCGCGCGCTCCCTTTTCGATGCAGCGCTCCCCCTCCGCCACGGGCGCTTCGGAGGGGTCGAGCCTGCAGAAGGGGATCAACCTCCCTTCGCTTTCCCCCGCCCACCCCAGCACGCGATCGTTGGGTACTCGATAGGAGGGCTTTCGCTCGGGGTCGTGCAGCGGGAACACGCACGCCCTCCGCGCCCCCCCATCGTCAAGTTGCGAGAGCAGTGTCTCGAGGTCGAGGGAGCGCCCGTCCTCGTCCAAGCCGAGGTGGGTGTGCGCGTCGAACGTTTCCACCCCAACCGGTCGCAACCGCTCGCTTTCCCGGAGGAACGGTGCGATCGCGTCAGCGTAGAGGGAGGCGCTCATGACTAACTCATTCTGCCCCATAGCGTCCGCCCGTTGCGCTCAGCACGATGCAGGGCTGCCCTCGGGTCCCTCATTCCAACAGCTTGTGACACGTTTGTAACATTGGTCTCGACCGCTTTACGGGGCTAGTGTCAGTGTCATGCCCACTCGTATCGTCGTCGCCGGCGGAGGCTTTGGGGGCTTCTATGCCGCCCGTGCACTCGAGCGCATTCCCAGCATCCGCAGCGCCCGTGTCACGCTGGTCAACGACGCCAACTTCATGCTCTACACACCGCTCCTTCCGGGTGCGGCGGGGGCTACGCTCGACCCACGCCATGTGGTTGTCGCGTTGCGCTCCCAGCTACATCACACCAATCTGCTCATTGGCACTGTCACGGGCCTTGATCCCGACCGCCGCACGCTCAGCGTTCGCCGTATCGACGGGGAGTGGCTCGAGCTCGACTACGACCACCTGCTTGTTTCGCTGGGGTCAATCTCCCGCATGCTCCCCATCCCCGGTCTCGCCGACCACGCGATCGGCTTGAAGTCGCTTCCCGACGCCACCGCACTACGCAACCGCGTGCTCACCTGCTTTGACATCGCCGAGTCGCTGGAGGACCCCGCGCTGCGTGCGGAGTATCTCTCGTTCATGTTCGTCGGCGCGGGCTACGCCGGTCTTGAGGGCCTCGCCGAGCTGCAGGACTTCGCGGCTCAAGCCATCGCCCTCTATCCCCGCTGCCGCGCTGAAGGCATGCGTTGGGTGCTTGTTGAGGCCCGTGACCGCATCATGACCGAGGTACCTCCGAGTCTCTCTTCGTTCGCGGCACGGGAGCTCTTGGGGCGAGGCATCGAGATCAAGACCAACACAACGCTCTCTTCGCTAACCGTGAATCGTGCCGTTCTCTCCAACGGGGAGGAGGTTGCCACCCGCACCCTTGTGTGGACGGCCGGTGTGCAACCTAGCCCGGTCGTGTCCTCCCTTGGCCTTCCGCTAGACCCCACAGGCCGGATCGTCACCGACAGGGAGATGCGTGTGTCGGGTCATCGGAACGTGTGGGCGATCGGCGACTGCGCCGCCGTCCCCGACCCCGCGCGACCAGGACAACCGTGCCCGCCCACTGCCCAGCACGCGATCCGCCAGGGAAGGCTCGTCGCCCACAACATCGCCTCGACCCTCCAGGGGGAGCGTCTGCGTCCGTTCCGCTACCGCACCGCCGGAGTCGTCGCCGAGCTTGGCCACAACAAGGCCGTTGCCATCACCCTCGGCGTGCGCTGGCGCGGTCTCCCTGCGTGGCTCATCGCGCGCACATACCACCTGTTGCTGATGCCCAGCCTGGGGCGGAAGCTGCGCCTGCTCGTTGACTGGAACGTCGCGCTCCTGTTCGGCCGCGACCCATCCTCGCCCGGTCGTTTGGGCACACCCACGCCCCTGCAGCAACCCGCGAACGATGAATCGACACAAAAGTCTCCCCCCGTCGGCGTATCCTGACTGGATGGCAATCGTCGATCAGGTCCAAGCCGATCTCAAGGACGCGATGCGCGCAGGCGAGAAGCCCCGCGTGGGCGCCCTACGGATGATCCTCTCCGAGCTGCAGAAGGACTCCAAGGAGGGCGCAGGTGACGAGCTGGCGGTGCTTCGCCGCGAGCGCAAGCGTCGTGTCGAGGCCGCCAAGGCGTTTCGCGACGGTGACCGTGAGGACCTCGCTGCCGCCGAGGACATCGAGGCGGAGCTGATCGCCACATATCTCCCCGCCGAGCTCTCCGACGAGGAATTGCGCACGATCGTCACCCAAGCGCTCGCCGACAGCGGCGCCTCCTCCCCAAAGGACATGGGTATGGCGATGAAGTCAGCGATGGCGGTCGTCGCGGGCCGCGCCGACGGCAAGCGAGTCTCAGGGCTCGTGCGGGCGGCGCTAGGGGGATGAGGACCCAGCTGGAGCTACCCAACGAGGTCGCCGCGGAGCTGGCGGGAAGTCAGGACGCGGTACTCCGCGCGCTCGAGTCCCACCTTCAGTGCAAGGTTTTTCTGCGCGGTAACCTCCTCACGCTCGACGGCTCAGAGGACGACACCCGCGCCGGTGAGCGCGTCGTGCATGAGCTCTCCGACCTCATCTCGCGTGGTCACCAGATCGCCCCGGGCACGATCTCGGCGGTTACCGGTGCGCTCGATGCTCACGAATCTCCGGCCCACGTGCTCGAGGACGTCATCTGGCGTCATCGCTCCCTCCGTGTCGCACCCAAGACGGTTAACCAGAAGCGGTATGTCGACTCGATCCGTTCCTCCACCGTCACCTTTGGCGTCGGTCCCGCCGGCACCGGCAAGACGTTCCTCGCGGTCGCCATGGCCGCCGCCGCGCTCTCCCGTCACGAAGTCAACCGCATCATCCTCACCCGCCCCGCCGTCGAGGCCGGCGAGCGGCTAGGCTTCCTCCCAGGGGATCTGATGGCGAAGGTGGACCCCTACCTGCGCCCCCTCTTCGATGCGCTCCACGACATGCTCGACCCCGAGAAGGTGTCCGCTCATCTCGAGCGTGGGGTCATCGAGATTGCCCCGCTCGCATTCATGCGCGGTCGTACCCTCAATGACTCCTTCGTCATCCTCGACGAGGCG
>JBOGYB010000188.1:0-4328 GCA_050696555.1 Solirubrobacteraceae bacterium
TCTCATCCGACCACTCCGTTAGAACGGGACACTGCATCGGCCACCGTACGCGCCTCGCGGTCGGCCTCGTACAGCGACTCGAATGCTCTGACAGGCGAGCTGCCGAGCCGCTCGAGCGTGCGCTCTATGACCTCGGCTATCGCCAAGAACGGGAGGCGGCCGGCGAGGAACGCGTGTACCGCTACCTCGTTGGCAGCGTTGAGCACGCACGGGGCGGTACCCCCCGCGAGCGCGGCTTCGCGGGCGAGGCGCAGACAGGGAAACGCGACGAGGTCCACCGGCTCGAAGGTGAGCGCACCCAGTTGCGCGAGGTCGAGCGGGGCGATCGGGAGATCGACTGAAGTGGCGTTGTGGAGCGCGTAGGAGATGGCGATCCGCATGTCCTTTGGTCCGATGTGCGCGAGCATCGCCCCGTCGAGCAGCTGAACGAGGCCGTGAATCAGCGATTGGGGGTGCACCACCACGTCGATGTGGTCGTAGGGGGTGCCGAACAGGTGGTGGGCCTCCATCAGCTCCAACCCCTTGTTCATGAGCGTGGCGGAGTCGATCGTGATCTTTCCCCCCATCGCCCAGGTGGGGTGGGCTAGCGCCTGCTCGACGCTCACTTTGGCGAGCTCTTCGCGGGTGCGCCCACGGAAGGGCCCACCACTGGCGGTGATCGTGAGCCGCTCGACCGACCCGGGGGGCTGTCCGCAGAGCAGCTGGTGAAGGGCGGTGTGCTCGGAGTCCACCGGCACGATCTGCGCACCGGTGGCCTCCGCCAGTGCCACCACCAGCTCACCCCCTACGACCAGCGACTCCTTGTTGGCGAGCGCAAGGTCTATCCCCTCACCGAGGGTGGCGACGGTGGGGCCGAGGCCGGCCGACCCCACCAGGGCGTTGAGCACCAGATCGGCTCCCGACTCGACCACGAGCCGCACAAGGCCCTCGGCGCCCGCGAGCACCTCCCCCTCCGGCCACGCCCGCGCGGCCTCTCCCGCGGCGTGCTCGTCGGCAAGCGCGATCCGCCCCACCCCGTGCGCACGCGCCTGCTCCACGAGCGCCTCCCAGGAGCGCTCGGCGGAGAGACCAACCAGCTCCAACTCCTCCCCCCCACGGTGGAGCACGTCGAGCGCCTGCGTACCGATGGAGCCGGTGGAGCCGAGGATGAGGAGACGCTTAGCCACAACCACCGTCTCCGGTAGGAATATGCTCAAACATAAGCCAACCAGATGTAATAACCCACCACGGCTGTGAACAGCACCGCGTCGAGCCGGTCGAGCACCCCTCCGTGGGCGCCAAGGATCCTACCGGTGTCCTTCGTACCGGCTTGGCGCTTGACGAAGGACTCGAACAGGTCGCCGATGGGGGCGAACACCGCAACCCCGAGGCCGAGCACGAGCGCGTGCGTACCGGGGAGCCAATCTTGGTAGCGCCCGGCAAACCACACGGCGAGCACGGTGAAGGCCATCCCGATGAGCAGCCCCTCGACCGTCTTGTTGGGTGAGATTGAAGGGGCGAGAGGGCGTTTACCAAACAGTCGCCCTCCGAGGTAGGCGCCGGTGTCGCCGAGAAAGGTGCCGACGAGCACGTCGATGACGATGCCCTCCCCGTGGGGCAACCCGCGTAGCAGCACCGCGTGGGCGAGCCCGAACCCGATCCAGTAGATGCCGAGCAGGGTGAGCGCCATGCCGGCGACGCTCGGGGTGCGCTGGGAGAGGGTCAACCCGAACAGCACAGGAAGGGCGGCCACGGCCGCCAGCAGCACCTGTCCCTGGCCACCGTACAGGGCCGCGACGATCAACCCGAACAGGGCGACGAAGCCGGCAAGACGGATGGGGTTGGCGCGCTCGTACATGCCGTAGAGCTCGTGCATGCAGATCAACCCAAGCACGAGCACACCCGCGGCGAACACAGCGCCCCCCTCGATCACGAGGAACAGCGCGAGCGCGATGAGGGGCAGCGCGAACAGCACGCGCGAGCCGAGGTCCGAGCCGCCCGCACGGGAGGCAAGGGTGGCGGTGGAGGTGTGGTGTTCCGAGCCCATCGCTTCAGCGACCACCGAAACGACGGCGGCGGGCGGAGAACTCGGCGAGCGACTCTTCAAGCGCGGCGCGAGAGAAATCGGGCCACAGCTCGTCGCAGAAGATGAGCTCGGAGTAGGCGGACTGCCACAGCAGGTAGTTGGAGAGACGGCGCTCACCGCTTGTACGGATGATGATGTCGGGGTCGTGCATCTCCGGTGCGTAGAGGAGCTTGCGAAAATCTTCCTCCCCACCCTCATGGAAAGAGCGGGCAGCATCGAGGATCTCCGCTCGCCCGCCATAGTTGAAGGCTACGAACAGGACTATGCGGGTGTTCTCGTTGGTGAGCGACTCCGCCCAGCTCATCCGCTCTACTAGAGCTGCTGGAAGGGCTTCACGGCGACCGATGAAGCGCATGCGAACCCCTTCTTCGTGCAACTCGGGGGTTTCCTCGGCGATGCGCAGGTCGAACATCTCCATCAGACCTTGGACCTCCTCGGCCGGGCGAGACCAGTTCTCCGTGGAGAACGAGTAGACAGTGAGCTCCTCCACACCCAACTCCGCCGCGTCGCGCAAGCGGGCCTTCAAGTTGTCGGCGCCGGCACGGTGACCCTCGTTGACGGGAAGTTTGCGGGCACGCGCCCAGCGACCGTTGCCGTCGGTGATGATCGCGACGTAACGCGCCCGCTGGGCGTCTTTCGAGATCGCGGAGGTAGTCATCGGGCCTGGAGGATCTCCCTGGCGCAGGCCATCAGACCTCGAGGATCTCCTCCTCCTTGGCCTTCAGGACGGTGTCGAGATCGGCGATACGCCCGTCGGTGAGCTTCTGCAGCTCCACCTCCGCGCGGTGCTCGTCGTCTGACCCCGCCTCACCCTCGGCCTTGAGCTCGCGCAAATGCTGCATGGTGTCGCGACGCACATTGCGGATCGCCACGCGGCCCTCCTCGGCGAGGTTGCGAACGACCTTCACGAGGTCCCTGCGGCGCTCCTCGGTGAGCTCGGGCACCACCAGCCGGATCAGGTTCCCGTCGTTGGAGGGGTTCAGACCTACATCGGACTCGTTGATGGCCTTCTCGATGTTCTTGATCGAGGACTTGTCATAAGGCTGGACGGTGATGAGACGCGCCTCGGGGGCGGAGATCGTGGCGAGCTGGTTCAGGGGAGTGATAGCACCGTAATAGTCCACCACCACGCGCTCGAGCAGCGACGGTGAGGCACGACCGGTGCGAACAGTGGAGAACTCGTGCTGGGTGGACTCCACCGACTTGTTCATGCGCTCGCGGGCGTCCTCGAGCAGAGCGTCGATCATCTCAGCGGCCACGGTTGGCTCCTCTCCTCGAAGGACATAGGTCTATGCGGGTCACGTGCTCACCAGCGTGCCCACGCGTGCACCTGAGATTATCCGGGCGATGTTGGTGGGGTCGTCCATGTTGAAGACGTTGATGGGCATCGAATTCTCCATACACAGCGCAAGCGCGGTGGAGTCCATGACACGCAAACGACGCTCGATCGCCTGCATGTGAGTTATCTCCGGTATGAACTCCGCGGAGGGCTCGAGCGCGGGGTCGGCCGTATAGACCCCTTCCACCCCGTTCTTGGCCATCAGGATGATCTCCGCGTGGATCTCCGAGGCACGCAGGGCGGCAGCGGTGTCGGTGGTGAAGAACGGATTGCCTGTGCCGGCGGCGAAGATCACGACGCGCCCCTTCTCCAGATGGCGCATGGCACGGCGGCGGATGTAGGGCTCGGCCACCTCGGAGATCCCGAGCGCGGACTGCACACGCGTGTTGGTGCCCGCCTTCTCGAGCGCATCCTGGAGGGGAAGCGCGTTCAGCACGGTCGCGAGCATCCCCATGTAGTCGGCGGTGGAGCGGTCCATCCCCTCCGCGGCGCCCTTCATGCCCCGGAAGATGTTGCCCGCGCCAACCACGATCGCCACCTCCACCCCCTGGTCGCGCACGGCGGCGACCTGACGCGCCACCGCGGCGACGCGCTCAGGGTCGGTGCCGTACTCCAAGTTGCCCATCAAGGCCTCGCCGGAGAGCTTGAGCAGAATCCGTTTGAACGTGGGGGCGGACATCGACGCCAGAGCCTATCCGCTTACCAATAGCCAGTAGGCCGTGGGCCAAGCAGTCCAAGGACGCAGCCCGCGTGGCGTACTAGGTACGCGAGCGGGCGAGGTAGGTACGCGAGCTGGCGAGGACGCAGGAATGCGCCGCGTCCACGGCCTACTGGCCCACTGCAAAGCGCACGAAGCGGCGTATGACGACGTTCTCGCCTGTCTTCGCGGTGAGCTCGTCGCGGAGCTGCTGGACGGTCTTACCC
>JBOGYB010000189.1:0-4317 GCA_050696555.1 Solirubrobacteraceae bacterium
GGTGTACCTATCGATCTGCGCCGTCACCACTCTGCTGGATGGACTCGTCGACCACGAGCAGGACATGCGCAACATGGGCCACCCCGGATACGTCCGCTACTACGAGAACCACGACGCGATCGCTAAGGGGCTCATGAGCGTGATTGACTACGCGGCAAGCGGAGGACGCGACATTCCCAACGGGGCCTACCACGTTATGACGCTAGTCGGGGTAGTGGCGTATTACCTCTCGGCCCCTACCGCCTCTAGCGACTACGCACGAGACGTGACCGAGCAGATTCACCAAGAACTCCGGCCTCTCGTTACGCCAGCACTAGCGATCATGCGTGCGTGGCGACTTGCGAAGTTGGTTCGAGCAGCTCGAAGTAGAGGACGGCCGTGGCGATTACAGGGATGGGCACGGTGAGGATGGTGACGAGAAGCCGGACGACTATCGCTGTGTCGTGACCGGCCGCGGCGCCGGCCGTCGAAATCGCCCAGTCGCTGCCGCCGACCAATATGCCGAGCACCAGGAGTGCGACTAGCACCCGCCAGCGGCGATCGCAGACCAGGGCGCGGGCTGCGTCCGAGGGCGCGCAGACCACCGGGACGCTCCAGAACCACAACGGGTGCGGCTAGCGACCAGTTCACAACCAGATAGATGCATGGAAGGTAGAAAAGGATCACCACGAGCACGAGCCGACACCCGGGACTATGTGGTGGCGGAATGTGGATATGCCCAGAATGGCTGCGATCACGAACACTGAGAAAAGGAAGCCCGCGGCGAGCAGGAGGAGGGCGATTAGGATGCTCGCGACGATTAGGACGAGCGCCAGTTCACCGGTTGCCGATGTCGCGGTGCGTATGGCCTGTCCAAGCTCCGCTTTGGATTGGCGTTCACGGGTGTCGGCGACTATTTGGACGACGATGCCGACGAACAATGCGACGGCCGTGAGACTGACGAGCGCTGCTGCGAGTCGTGCGCAAGAGTTGCCGACCGGCAGGCTTTCAATGCCTCCGACAACCACGACGATCGCCAGGGAGGCCGACAGTATGAGTAACGCTTGGGCACGATAGGCATGTGCCGTACGGCGCAGGACAGCCGTGATCGTGATCGAACTGCTCATACCACTCAATGCGCGCTCAACAGCTAGAGCGCGAGTCTGAGTGCCACCGTGCTGCCCTTTGGGAGCCTCGCTCCGTGTGGGTGGCTCTGAGCTACAACGATCGGTCTTCCTTTAGATCTGCGTGGGCGAGTCACGCGGCCGACCCGACAGTGGTTGCGAAGCAGCGCCGTCCTGGCCTGCGCGAGCGAGTCGCCCTTGAGCCTGGGCACGCGACACACGACCGTCACGGTCTTTCTGACTGATTCGGTACGTTCGGGTCGATGGTGCTTTCGTACGGCGTGGCTTGATTGTCCGGCGGCGGCAATGGTTCTGGTTCGGTTTTCAGCGAGCCACCACCTCCGTTGACGGCCGTGAATTCTCGGCTTTCGCCTGTCGTCCACCCGCCGCTGTTTATCGCGTAGACAAAGTACGTGTAGGAGTAACCGGCCTGTAGCCCGGTCAAGCTCGCCGTGACATGCACGTTCGTGCCGAGGGGTCCGACATAGCCTTCGCCCACCGGAGTCACGACGATCGTGTCGCACGAGGGTCCCTGGCTGGACTGGCACGCTTTGTATTGCAGCCAGAATTCGTACTTCGTTTCGAGTCCGTTCGGGTCGACCTGAGCTTCCAGGGTCGCTGCGTATTCGCTCGCATGCAAGACCGACTCGCTGCTGACCGCTGGACCGGAGGCTGCCATCGATGCAGCGGGCATGCCAGCAAAGCTGACAAGGACCACACATACGACGAGCCCACGCAACGGGCTCCTGTTGCCCACAAGTGGCCTTGACCAGACAATCG
Source organism: Solirubrobacteraceae bacterium (assembly GCA_050696555.1). GTDB lineage: Bacteria > Actinomycetota > Thermoleophilia > Solirubrobacterales > Solirubrobacteraceae > Palsa-744. Next base: position 1,884 of record JBOGYB010000189.1, read on the forward strand.
ACGTCATCGGCCCGAACTCTAACCTATTGAATCGAGCGCTTGTTTCGGTGGGAGTGTGTAGCCGTCCGGTACCTCGATCACTATCCGCCCGTGCTCGTTCCCATACTCGTCTTCCTCACCTGCGTGTCAGCGGGTGTCGTGACAGCTGCTCGTCGACTCCCCGACCTTGATGAGGGGACGGTCGGCGGATTGGCGTTCTTGGTCGTTTGCTGCCTTTGGGTGTCGCCCTCGGCATTGTCGGCTTGCGTATTTATGGGATCGCGCACGCACTAGGGGACACCAGCGGATCGTTCAGGGCGGACTTCGTGGCGGACGACCTATCAAGCATGCTCTGGGAGGCCAGTTCTGTACTCGGGATCGCCGCGGCCGTGTACCTGCTGGCGCCTCCATCCGAGCTTGACAGCCACTCCACCGCCGATCTCGGCGCTTGACGGTCCACCCCAGCGCGACGTAGCGGATCGTCCGATCATTGGAAGCCGTCGTCCCGAGGATGACGACATGCTGCTGAATGCCGGCGCCCGGCAGTCGCCTTGACCGTTACGCATTTTCGGCGGAATTGGTCCGAGGGGAAGACTGGTCTCTGCATGACATATAGGCGATGCCAGGTTCTTGTTTTCGATGCGTGTTTGGGGGAGCCGAGGGTACGACTGGTTGTGGCGTACCCTGGGTCCGAGGTACGGGTTGGTCGCGTACACTGGGATTAGCGGAAGGGCAGAATCCTCTTTATCCATCCCGTTTACGCATCTTTGCGGCAGACAGGGGGATTATATGTCTGTCCTTTCATTCTGGTGGTAGTGCTCGCTGCTCTACAGGCATGTTCCCGGTGGTTGTGCGTGATGGCGGGAGCGTGTTCTGAGGCTCTGTCGGATCATCTGGCTGACCTCTCGCTGCGCCCTGTGTGGGGTGCGTGTTGATCCGGCTGTTTGGTACCCAGCAGGAGGAGTTCTTCGAGAACGAACGTCGATGGTTCCGTGGGTCGTTTCTGGGTCCGAAGGATCACGTGATCATGTGGGGGCTCTTCACGATGCGTGTGATGAGTGCTGTGCAGATCACTGCCGAGCTGTTCCCAGGACAACAGGTCTCAAAGGCCCGTACCCGCCTGAACAGGCTACGAGAGAAGGGATTGGTCGAACGTGTCCGTGGTGGGCGGGCGACCGGCAGTGAACCCTACCTATGGTCACTGACCCAGAAGGGGTTCCGGGCACTCGTCCACGAGCAAGGCAACCCGGTCAGCTTCGGCGATCACCGTTACGACCCCCAAGCATGGCTCGTGCCTGAGGGTGCGAAGTTCCAACCGTGGGGGTGGGCGAACCTGACGTGGGGCAGTGACCTCCCCGCAATCCAGACGCGCTGACGTGGCGGGTCACCGGCTGGCGACGTTCGGCCCGCCTCATAGGGGAAGTCGCGGCATCGTTCGAAGCCGGGCTCGCCCCAGCCCCAGCCGAGGGGACCGACTTGCTTCTCGCTACACAAAGCCGCTAGGCCGTCTTCGCTAGAAGCCGGGCGGCCATACCGGTTAGCTCGTTCGCTTCGCTACGCAGCGCATAGCCCATGACGAGCCTGTCGAAATTCATTGGGGGCAGAACGCTCCAGCACACGATGTATACACATGGAGAGCAATCCCAGTCTCAGCACACGCAATCCCCGCCGACAGGCCGCCTAACCACAGCCGATGTGATGACGGGTCGCGAGGTGGCTGAGCTCCTGCGCGCGCCCGTCTCAACCGTGGAAGACTAGGCACACCGCAACACCCTGCCCAGCGTGAAGATCAGCAGACGCAGGCTCTACATACGCCAAAGCATCGAAGCGATGCTGACCGGCGATACACCGACGCCCTGAGATTTTCAGGCCCAGTTTGGGTACCCACGGCTGGTACCCCACGCCACCTACCGGACCAGACCGAGCCCCTGTCTGGTGACCCCAAACCCTGTATCCATGCGATATTCGGTTAGTGCGCCCGGCGGTGTGTGGTTGCTGTACATGGTGGATTGATGTCTCGGGGGATACTGGACACCCTGATGAAAGGTGGCTGGTATGGGGATGGGACGGTCGGGGCTGGCTCGCTATGTGGTGGACGCCGTGGTCTTGGAGGGACGCAGTGCTCGCGAGGTCGCCAGGGCGCACGGGATCTCTAAGAGCTGGATCTATGAGCTGATCGCTCGCTACCGTGACGGGGGCTATCAAGCACTCCAACCGAGGTCGAAGAGACCGCGGTCATGCAAGCACGGCACGCCGCAGGAGACGGTCAACACGATCGTCGCACTGCGTGCCCAGCTACACGCTGAAGGCCACGATTGCGGCGCAGCGACGATCGCTTATCACCTCGCACTCCACCAAACAATTAGGCACGCTCATCGCCGCGCGCTGACACGTAGCTGACACATCCACAGGCACCCGCTCAGAGCGGTCGCGGAGAGCGATCGTGGACCATGTC
>JBOGYB010000190.1:0-4313 GCA_050696555.1 Solirubrobacteraceae bacterium
CGGGTGGCGGCCTCGAAGGCGACGCTCCCCGCGAGCGTGCGGTCGTCGAGCGTGACGCACGCGAGCACCACGGCGCGGGCGGCGCGCATGCGCAGGTCGAAGCCCGCCTCGTCAAGCGGCGCCGCCGGGCCATCCGTGCGCGCGCCGAGGCCGCCCTCTAGCGGGCAAAGGTCGGTTTCGAGGTGGCCGTTGGCGGTAAGTCCGCGCGCGATCGCACCCACCACGCGCTCTGCATCCAACCCATCGCCGAAGCCCTCGGAGAGCACGAGCACGGTTTTCGAGATCACAGTCGGGCATCCTTACAGGTGTGCCCCGCAAGAAGAGCGACAGCAGCGCCGAGCCTGAGCCCGAGCCCGAGGCGGCGACCGGCTCCGAGCCTGACACCAGCGCAGAGCGGGAGCCCTCCGCCGTGGCGGCAAAGCCCGACGAAGGCGAGCCGGTCGTCCTGGAGCTGTGCGGCCACGAGCTGCGCGTGTCCAAACCGGCGAAGCTCTACTTCCCCGACGCCGGCTTCACCAAGCTCGACCTCGTCGCCTACTACATCGAGTGTGCGGAGGCGGTGGTGCGCCACCTACGCGAGCGCCCCACCGTGATGAAGCGCTGGGTTGACGGGGTGCAGGGCAAGCCCTTCTTCCAGAAGCGTGTCCCCAAAGGTGCGCCGGAGTGGTTGGAGACCGCCACAGTGACCTTCCCGAGCGGGAGGCACGCACGCGAGCTTGTCCCCAACGACGTTGCCCACCTCGTGTGGGGGGCGAACCTCGGGGTGATCGACTGGAACCCGTGGCCGGTGCGTCGCGCTGACCTCGACCATCCCGACGAGCTGCGCATCGACCTCGACCCGGGGGAAGGGGTGGACTTCGCCACCGTGCGCCGCGTGGCGCTCACCGTGCACGACGTGCTCGAGGAGCACGGACTGCGCGGCTATCCAAAGACCTCCGGGTCCCGCGGCATCCATGTGTTCGTGCGCACCATCCCGGAGCACGAGTTCTCGGAGATGCGCCGTGCCGCGCTCGCGCTCGCGCGGGAGGTGGAGCGGCGGATGCCCGGCGAAGCCACTTCTCGCTGGTGGAAGGAGGAGCGCAAGGGGGTGTTCATCGACTACAACCAGAACGCCCGCGATCGCACCGTCGCCTCCGCCTACTCGGTCCGCGCGGTACCCGACGCGCGGGTGTCGTGTCCGCTGGAGTGGGAGGAGGTGGGCGACGTGGAGCCCGCGGAGCTGCGCATCGACACCGTCCCCAAGCGTTTGCGCGAACGCGGGGACCCCTCCGCCACGATCGACGACCACCCCGGCTCACTCACCTCGCTGCTGGAGCTGGCGGCGCGCGACGAGCGCGAGGGGCTCGGCGACGCGCCCTGGCCCCCGCACTTCCGCAAGCAAACCGGCGAGCCCCGGCGTGTGCAGCCGAGTCGAGCGAAGCAGCGATGACACTGCCTCTCTCACCGCCGCTGAAGCCCGAGTTGGCGCTCTCGCGCAAGTCGCTCCCCGAGGGGGACGACTACATCTACGAGGTCAAGCTCGACGGCTTCCGCTGCATCGCGTTCGTGGATGGCGAGGAGGTGTTCCTGCAATCGCGCAACGGCAGGCCGCTCGGCCGCTACTTCCCGGAGCTCGAGTTCCCGCCGGGCCGCTATGTCCTCGATGGGGAGATCGTCGTGCGTGGGGATGGGGGGCGCGAGGACTTCGACGCGTTGGGTCAACGTGTCCATCCGGCTGCCTCACGTGTGCAACGCCTCGCGGTTGAGACCCCGGCGGTGTTCATCGCGTTCGACCTGCTCGCCTACGACGACCACTCGTGGCTGGGGCAACCATTCGAGCGACGGCGCACCGGTCTGGAAAAGCTGTTGCGGGAGGACTGGTTCAAGGACGCGCCTGTCGAGCTGATGGTGTCGGTGGACACCGCCCAGGAGGCCGAGCGTTGGTTGCGCGAGGCGGAGGGGGTGATCGCCAAGGAGCGTTCCGCCCCCTATCTCCCCGGAGAGCGCAAGGGCATGGTGAAGGTGAAGCGCACCCGCACCATCGACGCTGTGGTGACGGGTTGGCGCCCGGGTAAGGAGGAGGGTACGGTGGGGGCGCTCATCCTCGCGCTCTACGACGGCGAGGAGCTGCGGGTAGTGGGGCACTGCTCGGGGCTCACCGCCAAGGTGAAGCGTGAGCTGGTGGACTTCTTCGCGCCATACGAGACGGGGGAGCGTGGCTCTGCCGATCCCTCCCGGTGGAGCGCCGACCGCAACCTGGAGTGGGTGGCTCTGCGTCCTGAGCTGGTGGTGGAAATCGATTTCGACCACGTCGCCGCGGGGCGTATCCGCCACGGAGCGAAGCTGAAGCGCTGGCGCGATGACAAGGACCCGCGCGAGTGCAAGGTGGATCAGCTCGCAAGCTGAGGTCTCACCGAGCCTAACCGCCAAGTCAAGGTGTGCGGCATACCGCGCCGGTTTGCCAACCAGATACGCTGACACTATGAGCGAGGAGGCCGCCACCGCTACGGTTGCCGAGGAGGAGTATCTGCAGATTCTCTTCTGGCTGCACGAGGCGGGACTACCGATGACCGGCGCCAACGTCGCCCGCGCGATGCAACTCTCGGCGCCCACTGTCCATGAGATGGTGGGGAGGTTGGAGCGCGACGGCTACATCACCCGCGGCGCCGACCGTGCGATCGCTTTCACTCCCAGCGGGGTGGAGCACGCGGAGAGCATCGTGCGCCGCCACCGCCTCATCGAGCGTTTCCTCACCGACGTGCTGGGTGTGCCGTGGGACGAGGTTCACGAGGAGGCCGAGCGCCTGGAGCACGCCATGTCCCCTGTGCTCGAGGAGAGGATGCTCGCCGCCATCGGCGACGCCAAGACTTGCCCGCACGGCCACCCCATCGTCGCCGGCGCGCGCCTCGCAGGCGTCCCGCTAGCCGACGTGGAGGTGGGCGCGAAGGTGCGTATCCTGCGCTTCGAGAACGAGGCGGAGGATCTGCTGCATTACCTCAAGGCCTCGGGTATAGAGCCGGGTCTGGAGGGGACGCTGGCCGCGCACGACGACGAGCAGGTTGTGGTTGAAGGCGCCGACGGCTCCCGTTGCGTGCTCACACCATCGGTCGCGGAGACCGTCTCGGTCACAGCCGACCCCTCCCCACAACCGCGTACCGCTTTGCCCGAGCAGTTGGTGCTGGGTCAGCGGTACGGCAGGTAACTACAGGCCGCGGTAGGCCTCGGCGAGGCGGCTTACGCCCTCGTCGATCTGCTCCGGAGTGACGCCCGAGTAGGCGAGGCGCAGCGTGTTCTCGCCGCCCTCCAGCAGGAAGTCGGTGCCCCTCACAAACGCCACACCCAGCTCGCTTGCGAGGCTGAACAGGGTGCCCACGTCGGTGCCCTCGGGGAATGCCACCCACATGAAGTACCCACCCTCCGGTGCCACGAACTCGGCTTCCGGTAGCTCCCTGCGCAGCGCCTCTTGTAGCGTCACCGCCCGCTTGGCAAGTGCCGTGCGGACGGTCTCGATCGAACGATCGATCGAACCGGAGGCACAGAACTCGTACACGATCGATTGCGACACCATGCTCGGTGAGATGTAGGTGTTGGTGGCCAGTTTCGCGATCTGCGCGATCAAGTCGGTGGGGCCCACGAGGTAACCCACTCTGATCCCGGGACACACGGTCTTGGAGAACGAAGAGGCATACACCACGCGCTCGGGGTCCATCGAGAGCATCGTCGGCAGCTTCTCCCCGCCGAAGCTCAGCTCCACGTAGGGGTCATCCTCGAACACCAGGAAATCGTGCTTGGCGGCGAGGTTCAGCAGCGCCTCGCGCTTGGCCAGCGAGAGCGTGTATCCGGCGGGGTTCTGGAAGTTCGGGATGATGTGGGCGAGATTGGCTTTCACACCCCCGTCGAGCAGCGCGCCTAGCGCCTCGGTGTCGATCCCGTCCGGTTGCAGCTCCACCGCGTGCACTCTCGCTCCACGCTCGCGCAGGGAGAGCAGGGTGCGGTCGTAGGTGGGGCGCTCCACGATCACCTCGTCCCCGCTTTTCACCAGCTGCTCGAAGAGGAACGCGTCGGCCTGCATCGAGCCGTTGGTGACGAGCACCCGCTCGGGCTCCACACCGTGCTTGTCGGCTATCCATGCGCGCAGGCGTGGGTAGCCGATCGAGGTGCCGTATGCGGTCGTCCCGGCGGGGTCTGACTCGAAGGCGCGCGCCGCCGCCTCCTTGAGGCCCTGAACGTCGACGATGTCGAGCGATGGGGCTCCGCGGGCGAATGAGATCGTGGAAGTGGACATCGGGGGCAAGCTTATGTGGATTTGCACGCGTGCGCCGGGAGGCGTACGT
>JBOGYB010000191.1:0-4280 GCA_050696555.1 Solirubrobacteraceae bacterium
GCGTTGTCCCGCGCGGGGAGATCGGGGTTGAAGCCGACCCCCAGCTCGATGAACGTGGACATCCGCCCGTTCACATAGATCTCGCCGGCGTCCACCCGGTAGATACCGGCGAGGCACTTCAACAGCGTCGACTTCCCCGAGCCGTTGCGGCCCACGATTCCAAAGAACTCTCCCTGGGGGACCGAGAAAGAGACCCCTCGCAACGCCCTCAGCACGTCTGTGGGGGTGCGACGAAAAGGGTGCAGCGCCCGCTCCTTGAGCGTGCTCACCTGCTCACGCGGGATCTCAAAGCGCTTGTGTACCCCATCGACTACCACCGAGGGTGGACCATGATGTGTCATGGCGTACAGCGTATCCGCGGCGAGGTACGCCAACTCCATCATCGGCACACAGCACTCTCAGTGCGAGGGAGCTGAGCGCTGCGCCGCGCGATGCGAACACCGGGATAGGGACTTATCATCCGTCGGGCTTTGAGCCGGCGGATCGTTATAAGCACTCTCGATCCCGAACCTGTCGGATGGGATCTCCCGGTAGCGGAACAGCACGAGCGCACCGACATAGCGGGAGGCATACGCACTTTGCATGAGCTCGCCGTCGCGGCTGCCGCCACCGGCCGTGAGGTTGAGCTCCGCGGGCCCGTGTCAAGCTTGGTGTTCGACGATCTGACTGCTGCCGCTGGTGCTCGTCCGCTGCTACCAACCACTGCCCGCCGTCCCACCGCGCATGACATCGTGGTGGTGCCCAATGGTGGATATGACCTCTTGAGATTGGCACGCAGCGTCCTTTCGCCTGCGCGGTTGGTGCTCGCGTTGCTTTCACCCACTGGACAGTCGGGCTGGCCGTTCGTGTCGCCCTGGCATCAACAGTCTCACCTCACGGTTTCCCTCGACAGCCTATGTCGCCCTGAGCACTTCAGGGCAATGGCCGCATTCGGAATCGATCTCTGGACCAATATGAAGTCTGTGCCCGAGCTCGCCCGCTCCGCGGGGGCCCATTGTGCATTCATCGGGAACGGCGAGCCTGCGCCTTCGCCACCGGTACGGGTGGTGAAGAGCATCCCTGTCGTCTACCTCGAAGCCAACCGCTGGCGGCCACTGGCTGAGAAGGTGGCGGGCGAACTCAAGACACCGGCCCACATGATTCCCGCTGGTGACTATGAGACGGTGATGAGCGCGCTCGCACAGGCGCGCATCATGCTTTGGCCGGCCCGTGTGGAGGGAGACGGACGCTTGCTTCGTGAGGCTCGCATGCGTGGCACGGTGGTTGTGGGTCTTGCGAGTAATGTCTATGCCACCGGCTTGGAGGAGGCTGGTGGTGCGATTGCCGTGGACTCGCTCGAGCGGATGCCGGCGGCGGTCGAAGCGCTCCTAAGTGCCCCTGAGCGCCTTGAAGAGCTCGCCGAGGCGGGGCGTCGTAGCGCCAGAGAACAAGTCGACTGGGCTGGCTATGTCGCGCGGGTAGACACAGCCATCACGTCAACAGAACAGCTTTCTGAGGATCCGGCCGCCAGTGCACGAGGGGCGTTTGGCAAACGTCTTGCCCCTCTGCTCGAGGAACGAGTGCGTGCCATTGCTCGCGTTCAGGAGCTCGATGAGCATCTCGCGGTTGCGCATGCCCGTGTCGAGTGCCTGGATGAGGAGCTCGACGCGGCACGAGAGCGGATCTCACAGCTTGAACGGCGTACACCCGCTGTACGTCCTCCCATCGTGTCGCGGCTTGCCCAAAGAGCTCGCTCTACCGTCTCTGCCGCAACGCTGGCGCGACGTACCAGGCGCTGACTTGGATCGGATACCAACGCGGGAGTACGGAGTCGCGATGGTCTCTCCATAGACGCCCTATCTATTCCCGCCAAGCTATTGACGGGCAGCTCGCAGGCTTGTTGACTATCTGCGATGTCGGACCACCGACGCACACCTTCATCGCGAAGAGGTTGTTTTCAAGCTCCACCAAGCGGTGACCGGCGCTTGTGGGAGGTGCTGAGCTCTGTCTTCCACCACACGTGAGGCTCCGCGGCGCAGGCGTCCCGGATCACGCGAGCAGACCGTGGAGATTCAGCGCGCGCGCATGCTGGAGGCGATGACCGAGATCGTCGCCGACCGGGGCTTGTATGGCACGACGATCGGTGCGGTCGCCGCCCGGGCGAGGGTGTCGCGGGTGACCTTCACCGAGATCTTCGGCAGTATCGAGCATGCCTTCGTGGAGCTCGTCAAGCAGGTCACCTCATGGCCCGTCAACCAGATCAGCGACGCCTTCGAAGATGAGACATCGTGGAGGTCGAGCATCCTCGCAGGCCTCGAGGCGTTGTTGGTGCTCTTGGATTCAGAGCCCGCGCTCGCTCGCGTGTGTCTTGTAGATGCCCTCGCCGGTCCACCGGCGGCCCTGGAGCATCGTGCGCAACTGCTCGAGCCCCTGATCGGCCTGGTTGACCGGGCGCGAGACAACCTCCCCTCCGACGCACAGCCCCTGCCGGTCACCGGTGAGGCGACGGTGGCAGCCGCCGCGGGTATCCTCCACGCGCGCCTTGTTGCCTCGCGGGCCCCACCGTTCATCGATCTGCTCGGTGAGCTCGCGGCGCTCGTCGTGGCGCCCTATTTGGGTCTCAGGGAAGCCGAGGAGGCGGCAAGGATCGGCGAGGAGCGCTCAAAGGCGATCGCGCTTGAACGCTCCGCTCGCCCCCCACACCTCCGTGTCCCTGTTCCCAGCCAACTGCATCACGCCAGGGCCAGCAGGGCACGTGCGTGTGTTCTGTACGTCGCCGAGAACCCCGGAGCCAGCAACCGCAAGATCGCAACCGGTATCGGCATAAAGCACGTCGGGCAGGCCTCGACGCTGCTTGCACGCCTGGAGAGACTTGAAGTGCTCACCAAGCAACCCGGCGGCGCTGGTCGCTCCAATGCCTGGACGCTCTCTCCTCGCGGCGAGGAGGTTGTCCGTTCGCTGAAGCGCCCTTGACAGCACCGGGATGGCCTGCGGGCGGTGCTTATGGTTGCCACTCCCGGCAGATGACTTCGCTGGGTTCGCTCATAGCCGCCACCGCAGCCGTCGCCCCGGCGGCTGTCCAACGCGGTCCCGTATCGAGCTCGGTAACCCACGGCGAGTGAGTGCGTTCGTCGGCGTCTTTGCTTGCAAGCCCGCTCCCCAGGCACTTCACCATCGCCTCGTGTCTTACCCACTCCTTTAGGAACTCACGTTCGCGCACCTCGGGGTCTAACGCGCTTAGACGGGTCTTTACGGCGCTGCCCAGCGCGCGCTCGGCGACTGCGAGCACGTCGATGTTCCGACCCTCCAACTCAACGTCCACTCCCACCGGTTGTTCTGCCACGGCGTACACAGCTGCTCCTCCTGAGTGAGACACGTTGAAGCAAATCCCCTGCGGGTATCCCTCCAACTCCGGCTTGCCGTGAGCGCTCGTTTTGAAACGCAGCTCCTTCGGGTCGGCCCGCAAATATGCGCCCAGCAGCGACCTCAACACTTCACGCGCATGACTCCACCTCCGTCCATCGCATGCCCGCAGGAAACGGTCGGCTCGCGCTCGCTCGCTATCTGAGAGCAGATCTCCTTTCCCCGATTGGAGATCTAGATCCGCCACCCACACGTGCATCGCTCCCGCTCGCAGTCGAAAGCCGGCCGGCAACTCCGGCTGCACGCTTATCGTCAAGGTCGCGATGATACCTCGCTCATGCGCTGACTGACTGCGGGTTTGCCGGTGTCCTAGAGTCGGAAACGACCGGGTCAGTCCCCTTGAATTGTTTCTGACTTCCCAGAGCCTCCCTGATCCCTCCGATTGTGGCTTTGGGAAAGGAATCGACGTTTGCTTGGAGCGCGGGTACCCCCATCGCTCGGCAACGAAAAAATTACGTATAAAAGCCTGCTTTGCGCTAGTCGAGCCCCGTTGTCAGACTCGTTCTTGGCGGGCTTCAAGGCCTGTTGGGTGGTCGAATCGCATTGATTGCCGCCCATTTCTGCAGCCATAACACCCAGCTATGACACCACCCGTTTAGCGATGACAGCGTACCCAATGAATCCCATCAACCGGCACTACGCCAAGGCCTTCAGTAAAGTTCTGCCAGATAGACTGATTGTGGAGAGGGCACAAGACAGGGGTCAGGCAGTGTTCACGGATGACGCAGCGCAGCTTTGGGTTGACAGTGGGGTAATCGATGGCTAATACCCGGAGCAAGGCACCGAAGCGACAGTGGATGCGTGGAGGCTCGGCCTCCATGCGTGGGGTCCTGTTGGGTCTGGTGCTGGAGCGCCCCGGTCACGGCGGGGATCTGGCG
>JBOGYB010000192.1:0-4275 GCA_050696555.1 Solirubrobacteraceae bacterium
ATCCTGCCTTGCGTCGTCTGGCGCTCCAAGCGCTCGACCACAAGCGTGGCAACCTGGAGGGAGCGGCGGCGTTTGCCGCGCTTGTGCCCAAAGCCAACCGGGCCTTCGTGGTTCGGGCTGTAGTCGGCTGTCAAGCTATATGCGACTACCTCGATCTACTTGCCGAGCAGCCCAATTGCGACCCGGTGGCCAACGGGTACCGGCTCCACGATGCGCTCCGGGTGGCTACAACGCCCGGTAGCTCCCATAGGGATTACTACCTGCGCAATGGGCCTAGTGAGGACGGTGGCTATCTCCGTGTGCTGGTGGAGGGGGCGCGCGAGCCGCTGACGAAGCTGCCACGGCTCGCGCTGATCGCCTCGCCGGTGCGCCGAGCGGCTGAGCGGATCGTTGCATATCAGGCTCTCAATCACGGAGATAGATCTGGCTCGTATGAGCCATTCGAGCGGTGGGCGTCGGCGGAAACCCGCTCCACGACAGGCTTGTATTGGTGGGAGACCGGAGCAGGCGCCGGCTCCACGCTCACGCTCTACGCGCTTATCGCTACGGCTGCGGATCCCTATCTTCAAGCATCGGACGTAAAGGCGATCGAGGGTGCATATTTCCCGTGGATCGGCGCGCTTCATTCGCTGCTTGACAGCCTTGTAGACCATGACGAAGACCGAGCTGCCGGTGATCGTGGGCTCATCGACTGCTACGCCTCCCCGGTCGATGCCGCGACCCGCATGGGGGGGATTGCGCGTGAGGCTCTCGGTCGTGCCGTGGTGCTCCCAGACGGCAAGCGACACGCGCTTATCCTTGCCGCGATGGCGAGCTTCTACATATGCGAGTTGCGTCGCTCGGCATCGACTCATGCCCAACTGGTGGCACCCTCGGTGCTCGATGCTCTCGACGGTTTGGCTGCGCCCGCGATGGCGGTTCTGGGGACCCGTCGCCTGCTACGACGTACATCACCATATGCGGAAGATCGACCGCGAGTGATCGCCATCCCACCCCGCGCCGGGGTATCTTGAAAGTCAAGTACCGGACTTTCCTCTTTTCCTATCAGGGTGGGGGCGGGATGATGCTTTGGCAATACGAGCCGATGCCCATTCGGTCACGTGCCCTCCGGGGGGGCAAGCCGGTTCGCCCGCAGACGCAAAGGCCTTGCGCTTGCGGGCGAACCTGTCGTTCCAGGTCCACGCTAGGCTTTCGCGCGTAAGGACCCGCCCGTCGGTCATTCGCCGCCCGTCGCGTCTTTGCCCCACTCGCGATGCAGAGCCTTCCCACTCGTATTGCAGGCCCCGTGCTGATTCAGCCGTCGGTGCTCGGCGACGAGCGTGGCTTCTTCGTGGAGACCTACCGTCGCAGTCACCACGGTGAGGTGGGGATACCCCTCACCGACGAGTTCATCCAGGACAACCACTCGCGATCGAGCAGGGGAGTGGTTCGGGGTATGCATTTCCACGTCGGGGATGGTGTCGCCAAGCTCGTGCGGTGTGGGCGCGGACGAATAATCGACGTGGTCGTGGATCTCCGTCGCGGCTCTCCCACCTATGGGGAGTGGGAGGGGTTTGAGCTCGACGACGAGCTCATGAGGGAGTTGTACGTGCCCGTGGGCTTTGCCCACGGCTTCTGTGTGCTTAGCGACGTGGCCGACGTGATCTACAAGCAGACCGCTTATTACGATCCGGTGGTCGAACGGGGTTTTGCCTGGGATGACCCGGATGTGGGGGTACGCTGGCCCCTCCCTCGCGATGAGCTCGTGGTGTCTGAGCGCGACGCTGAGGCCCCCCGCCTGAGCGCCATCGCTGGGGAGCTGCCGTTTGAGTACCGCGCCTGAGGTGGACGTGTTGCCGAATGTGGCGCGGAGCTATGCGCGTGGGAGGTTGTGTCGCTCGCTACAGCTCGACTACGAGCAGGCGATGGCCCAGATCGAGGCGCTCGAGGTCTAGCAAGGCTTGGTTGCGCTCCTGCCAGTCCCCCGTGTCGAGGTCTTCCTCGAGCTGGTCGAGGCCACCGAGCAGCCGCTCCGCACCGGGGAGGTGGAATGTGGAGATGCCGGCACGCACCCTCTCATCCAGGTACGCCGCGGGGCGCCGCCAATAGGCCGCCAGAGATCCATCCTCACAATCATGTGGGATGGGCACCCGCTCCAGGGTAACCTCCTCGCCCATTGCCACTCGCTGCTCCTCTACTGGCGGAAAACGTTCGCTATCCAAACGTCCCAGTTTGGGTAGATAATCGTGTAGCAGCCAAAAGCGGTGCGCGTAGGAGCGATCGTAAGTGAAGACAACCACCCGCTTGCGCGCCACTCGTCGCATCTCGTGCACGCCGATACGCCAGTCTGCCCAGCGGTGTAGGGTCATGCACGCGAGCGCCGCATCCACGCTGTTCGAGGGCAGCGGCAGGCTCTCCGGGTGGCCCCGTATGGCGGGCGCGAGTTCGGGCGCACGCCGCGCGATTATTCGTTGTGAGGGCTCGATTGGTAGTACTTCACGGTCGAAAGGCTCATAGGCACCGGAGCCTGCGCCCACGTTTGCTACCGACCGCGCGTCGCCCAACGCCGCGTGTATCTGCCGCGCTATACGGGGGTCGGTGCGCCTGGTGGTGTAGCCAACCCCGATCTCTTCATAGGGGTTGCTGTGGTGATCGTCTATGAGCCTCATGCTCTGCTCGTGTCCTGTCGGCGTCGAATTTCTGCGCGCCCGCTACCTGGATGAAAACGATTGCTTCGTCCCGGGTGTCGCGATGCTCATTGAAGGATAAGTCCGCGGAGGCGAAAGTCGATCGCATACACTCGAAAATCGACACATGCCGTCGGGGCCGAGCGCAGGCGTAGGCGGCGGGTCGATGCAATGCTTAGATCTATGGTTGAGCGCTCAGTGCGCATATGGCGGCGGGTCTGTGGGCTCACCGTCACTCCGACACAATTCGCGATCGCCGCGTATTGCGCGGTGGGCGCGTTCACAGTGATCGCGTTGAGTGGCGCCGCGGTGAGGCTCACCGGCTCAGGGCTCGGGTGCCCGCGGTGGCCCCGTTGCTACGGGAAGGTGTATCCCCCGCTCAACACGCATGCATTGATCGAGTTCTCTAACCGTATGGTCACGATCCCCGTGACCATCGCGGCGTTCGCGGCATTCGTGCTTGCGTTTCGCCGCCGCCCCTACAGGCGGGATTTGATGCGTTTGAGTGCGCTGCTCCCGCTCGGAGTGCTCGCTCAGGCGGTGCTTGGTGGGCTGACAGTGCGGGGTGAGCTCGACTACGGCTGGGTTATGGGCCACTTCGTGCTCTCGATGATGGTGCTTGCGGCTGCGGTGGTGTTGGCGTGGCGTGCCGGGCACGAGCCGGGGGAACGTCCCAGGGCCACCGATCGAGCGCTCGTTCTCGCTTCCCGTGCGACGGTGGTGCTTGGTGGTTTGACGATCTTCGCGGGGACCGCCGCGACCGCGGCGGGGCCGCACGCGGGGGGGTCGCCGGGGCAGCGCATCAACCGGCTTTCCTTCGACGGAAAGGGGACTATGGACTTCGTGATCCACCGTCACGGCGAGATCGCGCTTGCCTTCGGCCTGGCGGCGCTCGCCACGTGGTGGGTGGTGCATCGACCGAGCACTACCCCCTCCACCGATGTGGTTGTGCGTCGCGCGAGCACCGCCACGTGCGCTCTGATCGCGTTGCAGGGGTTGGTGGGTTTGGATCAATACAAGACCCACCTCCCTACCGAGCTTGTGTGGGTGCATGTCAGCCTCGCTTCGCTGACCTGGGTGTCGGTGCTGTGGACCGTGTGCGCTGTAGGTCGTTTGCAGCCGCGTGTGGTGCCCCTGGGGGAGCCCGAGGTGTCCGATAAGCAGGTGTTCTCGTCATATTCCCCGGAAATACGGGCCTGAAATCGGGGGGCAACCGTGGTTTGGGCGCAACGACGTCCTTGCCACCCGTTAGCCTGGCCACAGCAACGACACTCGAGAAGGGAGTGCCATGACGAAGAACGAGCTGGCTGAAGGGGTTGCGCAACGCACGGGTCTGGCGGGTACGCAGGCTCGGCAGGCGCTTGAGGCGGCGATCGACTTGATCTCCGACGAGCTGGCGGGCGGTGGAGAGGTCGCTCTTGCCGGTTTCGGCAAGTTCAGCGTCAGTAGCCGTGCGGCCCGGCAGGGACGTAACCCGGCAACAGGGGAGACCATCAACATCGCTGCCTCCAAGGCGGCAAAATTCTCCGCGGCGAGCGCGCTCAAGAAGCGCTTGAACTAGCTCCCCGGAGGCGAATGGATTCCGATCAGCGGCGAGCCCGTCGTGAGG
>JBOGYB010000193.1:0-4264 GCA_050696555.1 Solirubrobacteraceae bacterium
AACTCCGAGCGTCAGCGAAAGCGTGTGGAGGGTTTCCTGGAGCGTCGTCCCACCCACGCCGAGGTGGTGACCGGCGGAGTGGAGCCCGCGCGCGAGGGCTTCTACCTGGAGCCCGCCGTGGTGGCAGGGTTGAGCCAGGACGACGAGATGATCCGCGACGAGATCTTCGGCCCTGTGATCACCGTGCAGCGCTTCGCCGACGAGGGGGAGGCGATCGAGTGGGCCAACTCCACCCGCTACGGGCTGGCCTCATCGGTGTGGACCCGCGACGTGGGGCGAGCGCTGCGCGTTTCAAAGGCGCTGCGCTTCGGCTGCGTGTGGATCAACGACCACATCCCGCTCGTCTCCGAGATGCCCCACGGTGGCTTCAAGGAGTCCGGTTACGGCAAGGACCTCTCTGTCTACTCGCTGGAGGACTACACGGTCGTCAAGCACGTGATGGCCTCCCTGGAGTAGAAGCGCGTCAGGCTGCTACGTCGTGAGGACCGCTGGGAGCGGGGAGGGCGTCGAGGATCTCCTTTGGAAGTCGCTTGCTTGCAGTCCATATCTCGACCGCCACGACCTCGTCGGTGGTCGCGTCGTGGTCAATCAACCCCCACTCAACCTCCTCGCAGACCACTCGCTCCGCATGGCCGGTTGGCAGCCATGCGATGTCAGCTTCGGTGTCGTAATACGCGTACACGGTCATGGTCAGGATAGCTCTGTGTCTTCTGGATTGACCAGCGTCAAACGTCGCCTCCGCTTATCGCGCCTTGGCCACGTGGTGATGATGCGTATTGTATTCATTTCCTTCCCCACCGGATAGTCGTACAGAACAGAGAAGTCTCTCGCGTCGATCCGCCAATCGGCTTCACCACGATTCGGCCGACGTGTGGGATGTAGTTCGCGTACCGACCGCTCGACCGTCTCGCGGGTCAGGCCGCGTTCACTCAGTCGCTCCATTGCGTGAAGTGTCCATACCAACCGCGGGGGCCTCATTCCCCTCTAATCCGACAATCTCCTTTGATGGAGACATGCGACTATCTGTGATTTCCACAGGGGATGTCAGACCTCACGCGGTTTGGCGAGCGTCTGGTAGATCGACACGAACTGTGTCTTGAAGATGTTGCGGGCGCCGCGCAGGTAGAGGCGCCACACGCGCAATCGCTCGCTCCCCACCAACGCTTCGGCGCGCTCACGGTTGGCGTCCAGGCGGTCGATCCAATGGGTGAGGGTGTCGTAGTAGTCCATCCCGAACCCCTCCACGTGCTCGGTCGCGAAGCCGGCGCGCTCCAGTGCCAGCTGTAGGCGCGAGAGTTGTAGTGGCACCCCGTCGGGGAACACGTACCGCTGTGTGAACGCCCCCGCCTCCTCGGGCTCACCATCGCGCAGGCGTGCGATCCCGTGGTTGAGCAGCCTTCCCTCGGGGGTGAGCAGACGCGCGAGGATCTTCGCGTAAACGTCGATCTTGCTCTCCCCCACGTGCTCCACCATGCCGATGCTCGCGATCGCGTCATACCGCTCACCGTGCAGGTCGCGGTAGTCCTCCACTCTTATCTTCACGCGGTCACTCAAGCCGGCTTCGGCGATACGGCGGCGCGCGAGCTCTGCCTGTGGTGGGGAGAGCGTTATCCCCGTAACTATCACCCCGTAGTTGTGGGCGGCGTGGATCGCGAATGCCCCCCACCCGCAACCCACGTCGAGCACCCGCTCTCCCTCTTTCAATGCGAGCTTCTTGCACACGAGGTCGAGCTTTGTGTGCTGCGCCTCCTCCAGCGTTTTCGCGCCGCGCGAGAAGATCGCGCAGCTGTAGGTCATCGACTCGTCGAGAAACAGCTCGAAGAAGTCGTTCGAAACGTCGTAGTGGTGGCGCACCGCCTGCGCGTCGCGCTCCTTGCTGTGACGGCGCCCTTTCGCGTGCAACTCGGCTTTGGGGGCACGTGGGGGGATCGTCAGGCCGCACGCCCTGACGGCGGCCAGTGCCAGTCGCGCGCGCGTCGCCGCGTCGATGTGGGGCTCCTCGAATGTGTCCATCAGCCCGATCACACGGTCGAGGTCGTCCACCTCGAGATCCCCCGCCACGTATGCCCTGCCGAGCCCCAGCTCGCCCGGGGCGCGCACGATATACGCCACCGCCTTGGGCGAGCGCACCGTGAACGTGGGGCCCTGTCCGTGGTTCCCGTTGCCGGCGCTTCCGTTGCCGGCGTGAGCGTTGGTCGCCGGGAGCTCCGTGCCGTCCCAGAAGCGAACGGTGAATGCGCGCTCGGGGAGCGCCTGGGCAAGCTCCCGCCTCAAGGCTTTAGTCTTGGCAAACGGCATTGGCTCTCCGGCCAGTGTTTTGCAAGTGTTTAAGCGAGTAGTTACCTAGGGTGTAGCGGCTCGTCACGTCGCCCGGGCGTGCTACCTTCCAGCAGGGAGCACACAGATGAGCACCGATTCTATCCAGCGTCCCACGGCCGATCCGTCGAGTCTGGAGGGCGTTCAAATCGAAGCTCCCGCCTCCGAGGGCCCCACCGCCGAGGACGTGCAGCCCGTTGCTTTCGAGAACCTCGATCGCTTCCTCACGGGGCTCATCACGGTTGGCCCGATCGTCGCTCTCGGCGTCGTTGGGTGGCAACTGTGGGACGGCTTGCTGCATCGCTCCGACCTGTTCGTGTTCGCGATCATGTACATCCTCACCGGCCTGGGGGTGACGGTGGGCTTTCACCGTCTTTTTACCCACCGCTCGTTCAAGACTTCCCGCACGCTGCGCTTCGTATTCGCCGTGCTCGGCTCCGCGGCGATCGAGGGCCCAGTGATCTCATGGGTGGCCGACCACCGCAAGCATCACGCCTTCTCCGACCGCGAGGGAGATCCGCACAGCCCCCACGTCGATCACGGCAATGGCTTGAAGGGCATCCTGCGCGGTCTCGGCCACGCCCATGTCGGCTGGCTGTTCATCCACACCGCCCGCGGGCACCGCGAACGCTACGCCCCCGATCTCGTCTCAGATCCGGTGGTGTCGTTCGTGGACAAGACCTTCTTCGTGTGGGCCATTGGGGGCCTGGCGGCGGCATTCGGCCTCGGGTACGCCATCGGCGGGACCCTCACCGCAGCCCTCACAGGGCTCTTGTGGGGCGGGGCGGTGCGGATGCTCGTGCTCCACCATGTCACCTACTCCATCAATTCCCTTTGCCACTTCTTCGGCCGGCGCAGCTACGACACGGGCGATCACTCCCGCAACCTCGCCTGGCTCGCCCCACTGTCGCTCGGCGAGGCGTGGCACAACAATCACCACGCCTTCCCCACTTCCGCCTACCACGGCTTCTCCTGGCGTCAGGTGGACATCTCCGCGCTTGTCATCCGAACGCTTGAGTCCTTGGGGCTCGCCTGGGATGTGGTTCGTATCGCACCAGAGCGTCGAGCTCAGAAGGGCTTCGCCGCCTGAACACCGGTCGGCCGCGCCATGCGCCACACGCGATGCTCGACGTACAACCAGTACGCCTGGCATCCACCGCCCGGCGCTCAGGAGCCGGCGGACTTCCTGCTACGGTGCAACGCACGGATGACAATCGTCATCCACGAGGTTCTTGTCTTTGTTTGGTGCCCTCGAGGCACGGATGGGGCCAGTCGAATCTCCATCCGTATGGCGACCGCAGGGTTGCCGATGAAGGAGCACCACAACATGAAGTCCGAATCTTTCGCCGACCTCGGTGTGTCCGAGGCCGTCTCACGCGAGCTTGCCCAGCGTGGCATCGACTCGCCATTCGCCGTGCAGGGCATGGTTATCCCCGACGTGCTGGCGGGTCACGACGTGCTTGCTCAGTCACCCACCGGCTCGGGCAAGACGCTCGCCTTCGGGGTGCCGCTCGTGGAGCGCCTGCGCGACTCTGACCCACGGCCCTCCGCGCTTGTGCTCGCACCCACACGGGAGCTGGCGCTGCAGATCGTCGAGGATCTACGCCCCATTGCCCACATCCGTGCGCTCTCCATCGCCGCCGTTTATGGCGGCGCGGGGATCGTCAAGCAAGCTCGCATCGCTTCCCGCGCCCACATCCTCGTCGCTACCCCCGGCCGCCTGCTCGACTTGATAGACCGCCGCGATGTGTCGCTGAAGCAGGTTCGCCTACTCGTGCTCGACGAGGCGGATCGCATGCTCGACATGGGCTTTCGCCCAGTAGTTGACCGCATCGTGAAGATGACCTCCCGCGAGCGTCAAACCCTCCTGTTCTCTGCCACGCTCGAGGGCGAGGTGGGGCGTGTCGCCGCCGCCTACACCTCCAACCCGCGCCGTCACGTGCACGCG
>JBOGYB010000194.1:0-4262 GCA_050696555.1 Solirubrobacteraceae bacterium
TCGCCCAGTTCCGCTCGCTACCGATGCCCGCGAACCTCGCATCTCTGCGTCGCGTCCCAAGCGGCGACGGCCCGTCCGCGGGCACCGCTCAGGCCTTGCCAAGCTTCACCGTTCCGCGTGGTGAGAGCGTCGCCGCGATCGGGGTGCTTGGCACGGGCGGCGCCCCAAACGTGACGTTGAAGGGACCCGACGGACGCACGATCGAAACGCCGTCCAGTGGGTACCTGAAGGATTCCCACGAGGTAGTGATCGCCGACGGACTCAAGACGATGGAGACTTATTTCTTCATCAACCATCCTGCGCCCGGCAAATGGACGATCGCGAGCAACCCCGGCTCGGCGCCAGTGGCCGGCGTGGATCAAGCGGCAGCGCTGCCTAGCCCCGACCTACGCGCCAAGCTGAGCAAGGCAGGAAAGGGTAGGGAGCGCCTGCGCTACTCCCTGCGGAAGATCCAAGGACAGCAGGTGAGTTTCATAGACGCCGACAAGGGTCACGGTTTCCGTGTGCTGGGACAGGCGCATGGATCGCACGGCACGATCGCGTTCAGCCCCTCCAGCGATCTCGGCCGACAGCACGAAATCGTTGCGTGGGTAACCCAGGACGGCCATCCCCGTGAAGACATCACGCTCATCCACTACAAGGCACCCCCTCCGCCTGTGCTCTCCGCACCACGAGGATTGAAGGCAACGCGCCACGGTGGGACGGTGACGGTGCGCTGGCAAGCCATCGCAAGGGCTGTCGGTTACACGCTGACCGTTCGTCTGTCCAACGGCGTACGACAGCACTATGCACTCGGAATCCGCGGCTCCAGCAAAGTCCGGCGCCTGACGCTCTCCATTCCGAGCTACCTGGGAGCCAGCGTGAGCATCGCCGCCCAAGCTCCCGGAGGGAGACACCGCGCCGGTCGGCACACCACCGTGAAGCTGCACGCAGGCCCCCACCCACGAGGTGTTGTGATCAGACCGTTCGTCTCCTGAACGCAGAACGTGAGCCAATCGGACGAAGGGGTGTGTTAGCCGAGTGCTGGGAGATTCCCGGGGTCGTGAACGGTTTTCGTAAGCAATCCGCTTGGGGGCACTCGGCACCGATGAATTGTCTGGGACAGGAAAGCGATCACTTCATCTCCGGAGCCCTGTGTCCGAGGGTGACAGGTGTGCGACGAGAACGCCGCAGCCGATCCCGATCGTTGCGCCGGCCGCGACGTCGCTTGGGTAGTGAACACCGGTGTGCACACGCGAGTAGGCAACAGCGCCTGCCAGCGGAAAGAGGATCGGGGCCACGATGGGCAGCTCGCAGCAGACGCCGGTGGCGAATGCAAACGCAGCAGCGCTGTGACCCGATGGAAATGACGTCGAGCGCGGCATGCGTATGAGCGTTGGGCGCGAGCGCCGGTACGGACGCCGCCGGCGCACCAGTAGCTTGACGGGACCGTTCGCCACGGCCGCCGCGATCGCGATCGAGGTGGCGCCTCGGCCGGCGGCCCTCCTTCCCTGCGCCCCCCCGAATACGGCAAGACCGGCCGCGATTAGAAGCCACAACCGAGAATAGTTTGCCGCCTCAGTAATCCCGACGAAGACACTATCCAGAGCGGGTGAGCGAATGCTGACAGCACGCCTCATCAGCCCACGATCGAGGCGCTTGACATAACGCCCTATGCCTCCGCAAGCCGACATCCTCTCGACGCTCGCCTCCAGTATGCCTTTATGAGTACTCACCTACCTGCAGCCACCCGCAACAGCTCACCCAGGCTGTCTGTGGTCAGCGCTGTGGCGCGGGCGGCCGGCGCACGACCGACTCCTTGGGGCAGCCGCACGCGCAACGCCGCCGGCAGAGACGCAAAGCGCAACGGAGGCCGGAGCACGAGCGCCTCCCCGTCGAGACCGACCTCCACGGGACCACTGGAGCGGATCTCGAACTCTCGAGCCGACCACGACAGCAGACCGGGAAAACGACCCACCTGACCGACCAGCTCGAGCGCGACGAGCTTTGACACATCCGCCGCGGTGCGTACCCGCGCAACCACCACACCGAGCACACCCGTGTCGATCCGCTCGCGCGTACCCGCACCGGCCAGGCTGGTCAGCCGATACGGGTTGTTCGAAACGAGGACGAGCGGCGCATCGTCACAGCGACCCCAATCGGGCACGGTGAACTCGAGGTCGATCTGCTCGGCATCAGGGCCGAGCAGATCGGGCAACATGCGCGTCCAGGTCTCGAGCTTGGCGTCACGGTAGGCGTCAGACTGGACGACCTTCGCGTAGACACCCAACGATGCGTTGTTGACGAACACACGGTCGTTGACGCACGCAATGTCGACGCGCCGCTCGACGCCATCGGTGTAAGCCTCCAGTGCGCCCACGACATCGTCGCGGTCGAGACCGAGGTCCAGCGCGAAGTGGTTCCGCGTCCCCGCGGGAACGCATACGTGAGCGACATCGCACCGCGCGGCAACCGTCGCGACAAGGGCCTGTGAGCCGTCGCCCCCAGCCATCCCCACGACCTGCGCACCGCCTGCGATTGCGTCTTCGGCAAGCTCGAGCAAATCATCGTCGGGACGCAAGACGATCGGCTCGATGCCTCGCCGCCGAGCCTCCGCAGCCAGATCGAAGCGCTCGGCCTTGCCACCACCAGACTTCGGGTTGACGATCAGCACAGCCGAGCCGGCGGCACCTACGGGCACGACCGCAGCCGCCAACCCCTGGACCGCCGCCTCTCCAGTCTTTCCCAGCGCATAGCGCGCGGACAACCCGAACACCGCAAGCAAAAGAAACAGCGCCACGAGGACCAGTAGCCCCTGCCAGTGAGTCGCCAACACCACGATCAGGCCGGCTCCACCGAGCATCGTCAGTGCCGCGCCCCCAGCTCGCCCGGAGCCACGACGTGTCAGGGCAAGCCAGATCCCGCCGCCTACTCCGGCCACGAGCCCGACTGCCAGCGCGGCGATGGCGAGGTCACCTGCCAGCGCTACGACCGTCACCACAATCATCGCAACCGGGGTGAGGAGCGCAAACACCGCGGCAACACGGAGCCGCCATGACCGCCGAACAGGGTCGCGTCCCGGTGTCGCTGGGGTCACGAGTGCGATCAGTCCACCTCCCACGCAGATGACAACACCGTCGATGCTATACCCACCAAAAATTTTCCGAGCGGTGTCGATTTCGGCCGACCTCGTTCGACGTGCGGGTAGAAACACCCCAAACCACCCATAAGGAGACATCAAATGCGTTTCATGGTTCTGGTACCCGGGAGCCCCGAGTCCGAGGCAGGCGAGATGCCCACCACCGAGCTGCTGGGAGAGATGACGAAGTACAACGAAGAGCTCGTCAAGTCAGGCGTGATGCTGGCCGGCGAGGGCCTGCACCCTACCTCCAGGGGCGCAAAGGTCCGCTTCGACGGCAGCGAGCGCACTGTCATCGACGGTCCGTTCACCGAGGCCAAGGAGATCGTCGCCGGCTACTGGATATGGGAGTGCGCCTCGCGCGAGGAGGCGATCGAGTGGCTCAAGCGAGCGCCGTTCGGCGGTGGTGTGGAGATCGAGCTGCGCCCGATCTTCGAGGCTGAGGACTTCGGCGAGCAGCTGACGCCGGAGCTGCGTGAGGCCAACGAGCGGCTGCGCGAGCAGAGCGCCCGGAATTAGGCGCGTGACCTCGTCTGCCACCCATCGCGTGATCGACGCCGTCTGGCGGATCGAGTCGGCCCGGCTGATCGCCGGGCTGACTCGCATCGTGCGCGATGTGGCAGTAGCCGAGGATCTGGCCCAGGACGCGCTCGTCGCCGCGCTCGAGCAGTGGCCTGAGTCAGGCATCCCGGACAAGCCGGGTGCATGGCTGATGGCCACCGCCAAGCGCCGGGGCATCGATGCGCTGCGCCGGCGCGTCGCGCTCGAGCGCAAGCGGGGGCTGATCGGGCGCGAGCTGGAAATCCTCCAGCAGCTCGATCAGCCCGACCTCACCGCGCAAGTCGAAGACGTACAGGACGATGTGCTGCGCCTGATCTTCATGACGTGCCACCCTGTCTTGTCCCGGGAGGCGCGCGTCGCGCTTACGCTGCGCCTGCTGGGTGGCCTGTCGACGCCGGAGATCGCGCGGGCGTTCCTCGTCTCCGAAGGGACGGTCGCACAGCGCATCGTCCGCGCCAAGCGCACGCTCTCCGAGGCTCGCGTGCCGTTTGAGATCTCAAGTCGCGACGAGCTGGCCGAGCGCCTGCCCGCGGTGCTCGAGGTGATTTACCTGGTGTTCAACGAGGGCTATGTGGCAACGACC
>JBOGYB010000195.1:0-4228 GCA_050696555.1 Solirubrobacteraceae bacterium
GACCGTGGCCAAGCGCTCGCGTCACTTCAGCATTTCGATCACGCTGAGCAAGAAGCTCGCAGCGCTCTTTGACCCCGGCCAACAATGCGCGCAGACGCTGACTGGAAGCGGATACGTCAATTCCCGCAGCCGAGCGGCGCGCTGGACGGTCGCCCTGCCGGGAGTCTTCAATGGCGACCTCAACGTCATTGCGATCGGCAACCGCACCTATGTCAATGCCCCCGAGTTCACCTCCCAGCCACGGTGTAGCTCACCACGTGGTCTGGATCAAGCTGAGCAGCATCGCCGATTACAAGACCTTCGACAGCCAGCCATTGTTGCGCGACATAGTTGTGCTCACCAACCCCCTGCGGTCGCTGGACGTCCCTGCGATCTACGCACGCCGCCAAGCGCGCCGTGGGGCCGCTTTGTATGACGCGCTGGCTGCCGACTCTCCGTCGCTGACGGCGTCTTGCGGCAAGGAGGGCCAAGGCGGTAGCTAGTGGCGATTCCGTTGACGCCAAGCATCTGACGGATGAGTTCTCCATCAACACCAGCGTCGATAAGAACACGATCAAGTCGTGGGCTGAGAGCAAAGTCAGCGCTGAGGCTGATAACTCCGGTGTCTGCGAGGAGAGCATCACAATGGAGAATGCGAAAGCCGACGGGTTTGACGTGGTGTTCGATTTCACCGCCTCCTCGCTCAAGGACGAGAAGGTCAAGGCTCCACAATCGACCGCGACCGTCGAGTGGAAGGTGATCTATCACGTCAAACAGGCGCCGTGTCTGGACGGGGTATGGGAAACCACGCAGAAAGCGCCGCTGCCCTACCTGCTGCCGGGCGAATCGGGCACGTACACCGTCGTCTCCAAGGCTGAGCTCAGCGGCCACTCTCTGCGATGGTCACGCCACTATGTCAGCTTGCTGGACTCGCCATACCCAGAGGTTTCCCCCGGGCCGCCGTCTGAGATTTACTATCTGCCTGATGGGACCACTACGATCCTTAACTTCGATGCATCCGGCATTCTCGTGGGGCTGGAGAGCGCCGGGGTCGGGTACTTCACGACCGTAGCCCTCGGCGCCGATACGGCTTCGATCGCCGATACGCTTGGCAACTATCTGCCGAACTTCGAAAACAATCCGGCGGAGCGGCCGATGGAGCTGTCACTGAGCTGTCGGGCGGGAACTCTGACGGTGGAACAGAATCGTGTAAACAGCGTTGGCGCTCCACTGACCGCGACGCTGCACAAGACATCACAGACGCCGCCGCCGCAGATTACCGTGGAGCAGAATTGGCGCAGCGCGCTCTCGTCACCGGTGCAGTCCGGCTCGTCATGAACATGAACCACCGACACGGCAAAGTTCCGAGGACAGCTGCACTCCTTCTACGTCAATTCGGCACCGAGACATCAACTCGTGTCGGGGCCAGTCTAAGGTGCGTTTGACCACGATCGATAAAAGGGTGCCAGGGAGTACATCATCCTTTTGAACGACAGTTGCAGGATCATCGCCGACGGGCACTCTCATGGGGCCAAGCAGGCATCCCGATCAACCGGGCGAGACGCCTACTTTTTGGACGAAGGACCGAGGCTGAGGCGTGGTGAGGCGAGCACGTCCGCTTCGGCGGGCGCCAGCGAGCGTGCCGAACCCCGGTCGGTGCGCTCGCGTCTCGACGAGGAGCAGCGACCCGCGCTGACACCGGCCGCGCGCTCGCTCTCCATCTCGAAGCAGCAGGCCGTCCGACTGGTGTTCACCCTTAACCCGACGGTACTGGGCTAGAAGGCCTCGCCGTTTCAAGCGGCTCATCCCGGTTCGCTCTGCGAGGCGGCGAAATCCCAGACCAGACATCCCGGACCACTGCCCAACCCAACCCGCAGCCCTTCATCGACTGCAATTCCCGCCACACAGATATCCGCATTTCGCCAGTTCCGAGCCCGTACTG
The DNA here is from genome assembly GCA_050696555.1 of Solirubrobacteraceae bacterium. Taxonomy (GTDB): domain Bacteria; phylum Actinomycetota; class Thermoleophilia; order Solirubrobacterales; family Solirubrobacteraceae; genus Palsa-744. Next base: position 1,922 of record JBOGYB010000195.1, read on the forward strand.
CGGGCTCACGACCGTGGCGTCTCGATGTGCGAGGATCTCCCGCCGGCCGTCGACCCGCAGGAGCATCTGGGCACGGATCGCCTCCACCGCCTCGGGCGAGAGCGCCCAGCTAGGCACGCCCGGTCCATGACGACGGAGGCTGGTGCGTAGCCGGTGCCTCCGCTGCGCAGTGAGCGGCGTTTGTTTCCGCGCGGTTCGGTCGCGAGGCTGCACCCGTTGATCTCGATTTCGGGCACGAGCTGAGGAGGCGGCCCAGCTCAACGCGGATGAGAGCCATCTCGTGCAGCGCGATAGACACCCGTCCCCCGTCCTTGAGCACCCGGTGCGCCTCGGCCGGCGAGCCCAGCGCAAACCGCATCGACTAAAGGGAACGATCAGAGGAGAGCGTGGCCCTAATGCTCGCGCAGGGCGAACCCGCCACGGACCATAGGCCCCAGTGACGCCGCAAGCAGCATTGCGGTCGTGCGCGCTTCGACAGGCCGTTGACCCCTCCGGCGATGGCCGCCAGCGTGTCGGCGGCGTCGCAGACCATGCAGGTAAGCAGCCACTTTCGCTGGGTGTCTCCCTCGGTCACGAGAAGCTCCCAGGCGAGCGCGACATCCCGCGCGCCCATTAGCCGTGACAGGTAGGACGCCAGCGGGTCCCGAGTCATATCGACGCCAAATGCCTTGCCGACGGGACCGGGGAACGCCCACACCGCAAACGCCGAAAGCCATCCGGCTCGCGATCAAGCTGTTGAGCGCACTGCTTCGCTTCACGGCGGGCAGTGTCAGTGAAGGGACCCGCGAACGGAGCGCACAAAGGCTCCACTTTGAATGTTTGCCAGGACAGCCACTTGGGAAACAGAACTAAAACCAGGCTGTCGCGTTGAGTTGCGCACGCAGGCGGTGAGACACCGCACCCGAAGGCATTAGCTCGGAGCGGGCGAACGGGCTGGATTGGGATGGTCGCGACTACGGCCCTTGGGTCGCGGCTAGCCGGCAAAAGTTCAACTAAGCAAGGACCACCAACCACTAGGACCGTTGAGTCCAATGGTGGGTTGTTGCCGACTCGAGGCTTTGAGAGAAGTTGACGAGACCGATATCAAAACAGCTTGACGAGGTAGTCAGTCGCAAAGCGGGTGTTACCACTGGTCGGGAGACCTGCGCCAAGGACGCTCCCATGGAGCCGGCATCTGACGGTGTTCTGCTGACCGGGGTGACCGGGTTCGTAGGCATGGAGTTGTTGGTGCGCTATCTGGAAGGCACCAACCGTCGGGTGTACGCGCTTGTGCGGGGCAGGGATGACCCCGAGGTGGCAGTACGGGTGGAGCGCACGCTGCACTCGTTGTTCGGTGCCGATCACCCGTATGGGGAGCGTGTGGTAGCGGTTCGCGGCGATATCACGCAGACTGGCCTCGGCCTTAGGGGTCGCGGCGACGAGTTGGCCGAGCGGGTAGGCGAGATTGTGCACGGTGCGGCCTCGGTGTCCTTTGAACTCGGGCTCGAGGCTTCGCGCGCGGTCAACGTGGAGGGCACTCGGCGGGTGCTCGAGCTCGGTGAGCACTGCCACCGACGCGGAGGTCTGCGCCGTCTGTCGTACATCTCCACGGCATACGTAGCCGGTGAGCATGTGGGTCGCTTCAGCGAGGACGAGCTAGAGGTGGGCCAGAGCTTCCGAAATGCCTACGAGCAGTCCAAGTTCGAGGCTGAGCGTCTGGTCGCCCGGGCACGCTCCCGGATACCGATCACGGTGCTGCGTCCCAGCATCGTCGTAGGTGAGCGTCACAGCGGCTGGACTTCGTCGTTCAACGTGCTCTACTGGCCGCTGCGCGCGTTTGCGCAAGGTGCCTACGTGGCTGTGCCTGCGCGCCGCGACGCGTTAGTCGATGTGGTGCCAGTCGACTATGTGACCGACGCGATTTTTGCGCTCAGTCAAGCCCCGGAGGCCGAGGGCTCGACCTACCACCTCACCGCCGGAGAGCATGCCACCAGCGTGGGTGAGCTCGTCGACCTCGCGACGACTCACTTCAAACGCCCACCCCCGCGTCTGATCGCACCCTGCGTTTACCGCCGTGTGCTGCACCCGCTGCTCGTTCGCGCGAGCCGCGATCAGCGCTATCGGCGGGCTCTGGCGCGCAGCAAGGTCTTCTTCCCGTACTTCGCGATGGGGGTTGTCTACGACGACCGTCCTCACGGGTAGCGCTTCGTGCGGCCGGGATCAGACCCATGCCGCTGCATCTCTACTTCAACCAACTGATCGAGTTCGCGCTCGCGACCGACTGGGGACGGCTCCCGATACCGCGCGCCACCGCAATGAGACGCACGG
>JBOGYB010000196.1:0-4227 GCA_050696555.1 Solirubrobacteraceae bacterium
CCCAACCGCCTCCGGAAAGCGAGGCTTCTTCGCTGACCACGGGTTCCCCCGTGCTGTTGAACCCCGTCAACTTCGCGACCGGGGGGAGCCCGCCGACGGTGAGATTGCGAACCTCCACCGACACCGACCCACGCCCCTGGCCCAGCAGCCGACCATATGTGCCGCTGGAATTGGGGCTCGCGGGGTCGGCTTTGCACTTGGCAAGCAGGGCGTAGTTGGGTGAGGAGAAGGCCACACCCGGCGACCCCTCTTTCTGAACCGACGGAGAGCCACAGTCACCGAGGGAGGGCGCTTTTAGCCCAAGCGTGGTGGATGTGCCCAGCCTCAGACCTTGCCCTTCGTATTGATTGCCAACGAGTTCCCCCGCCGCGAGACCGTCGAAGTTCACCACGGTCTCGGCCGCACCGGCAGCGGTAGGCAACAGCACAAGCACCGCGCAGGCGCAGGCGACCGTCCCTGCTCGCCGCAGGACTCCCACAAGCCCCCACCCCACGAAGGGTCGCCCGTCCATGGCGGACGACGATCTCACGACACCACGTCGTTGTCAACCTCGCTGGACGATCGTTGCCCACTGCCTCACGCTGCAAGGACTTCGCACCGCGGGTTACGGCACGTAATCCATATACACGGGAAGCCGACCACTCAACCCGTTTGCCTTACCCCCGGAAACGGGTATTTAGAAGGTCGATCCAGGCTGGTCGTGGAGGGCGGCTGCGCGCCTGGCAAGCCAAACAGCCTTTGGGAGGCAGAGATGCACAGCTCGCTTCGTCCCACCCGCCCCACTTTCGTGGCGCTGCTCGCCGCGCTCCTCGCGCTCACGATCGCCCTCGTCCTCTTGTGGCCCGCCCCGGGCGCCGGCGCCTCCAAGCCGCAACGTGGCTATCTCGCGCTCGGCGACTCCCTTGCCTTCGGCTACCAACAGGCGAAGTTCAACTCCCTCTTCCCCAACGAGGACCCCGCCGCCTTCCACACGGGCTACGTCGACGACTTCGGCTTCGTGCTGCGTCTGCGCGACCGTAACCTGCGGATCGTCAACGACGGCTGCCCCGGCGAGACCACCGACTCGTTCATCAACGGTCCCTGCCAATACCAGCTCGCCTTCCCCCTACACCACCCCTACGTGGGCGGGCCCACCTCCTCACAGCTCTCCGACGCGCTCACCTACCTCGCCGCGCACCGTAAATTCGTGAACCCCATCACGATCGACATCGGCGCCAACGACGCGCTCGGGGTCACCGAGGGAGTGTGCAAACTCGAACCCCCCTGCATCGCCGAACACGCACCCGCGCTGTTCGCCCACATCGCCTCCAACCTCGGCCTCATCCTCAACGACCTGCGTAGCGCGGCGCCCCACGCGAAGATCATCGTGCTCGGCCTCTACAACCCTTTCGGCCCCTCGCTCGCGGGCGCCGACGAACTGACGGCCCAGCTAAACGCCGTCATGAAGCAGGTCGCCTCGACAGTGGACGCACGCTTCGCCAACCCCCTGCCCCTCTTCAACCCGCCGGGGCCGGGCGAGCAGGCGAGGGTGTGCCTGCTCACGAACTTCTGCACCGAACTGCACGACATCCACCCCACCGACCTCGGCTATGCCGTGCTGGGAGGACTGGTGCTCAAGCAGTACCTCGTCCCCCCCTTCGGACCGTAAGCCGGCGCGGGTTCACCCACTCGGCGTCGCCCCCCCACGGGCGACGCCGTGCCTGACCCGCTCGCGCGCATCGGCATACCGCAACACCTCGTAGAGGATCAACGCGGTGAGGATCGCCGCGAGGACACCCAGAGTCGCGAGCGATGACACATCCAACGCCACCGTGACGGGTGCCAGCGCGATCAACACCACCGCGCACACCAACCGGCGGCGGCTGAGGGTGTGCATGTTGCGCAAACGAAACGCCACGTGCGCGAGCAGGTACAACGCCGCCCCTCCGAGCAACGCGAATGCCGGCACGAGCTTCAGCGAGGCGCTCACGTCCTCGAGCGTCAGCTTCAACCCCACGGCAAGCAACGCTATCCCCGCCACCATCGGGAAGTGCAAGTAGGAGTAGGAGTCGCGCGCGATCTCGTTTCGCTCGCGTCCCTCCGCCGCGCGCGACAGGCGCCGCTCGGCGACGATCGCGGTGACGTCGAAGTACACCCACCACAACGCCGCGGCCACCACCACCCCGAGCACCGCTCCCACGACGATCCCCGTATCGAGCGCCACCTTCGCGCCCACCCCCAAAGCCACGATCGACTCCCCCAGCGCGATCAGCACCACCAGACCGTGGCGCTCGGCGAAATGGCCGGGCACGAGCTTCCAACCATCGGCCCCGAACAGGAAGGGGCCACCCATGTCGAGCCCTAGCGCCAACCCCCACATCCCGATTCGCAACGCCCCACCTGTGGCCGCCGCCACGAAGAGCAGACCCCCTCCGATCGCCGTGCTGTAAGCCAACCCCGCCACCGAGTGCCTAAGCGCAGGATCCTCGCGGCTTGCGATCGTGAACAACGCGATGTGCGCCGCGCGTACCACCGCATACGCGCACGCGAACAGCAGCGCCTCCCCACCAAACGCCCCCGGTACACACAGCGCCGCCACCAACATCGCCGCCATCGCGGCGAAGATCACCAGCCGCACGCTCCCCTCCTCGGGGTCCACCACGCTAGTCAACCACGCATACCCCACCCACGCCCACCACAGCATCCCCAGCACGAGCAACCCCTTCAGCAGCCCCTCCCAGGTGGGTGTCCTGGCGATCAACGTCGTGCACTGCGTCAACGCGAGCACGAACACGAGATCGAAGAACAGCTCGAGCGGCGTCACCCGCTCCCCCTCGCGCATCACGGCGGTCAAACGCGGCGCCCGCCTTTCAGAGACCGTGCTCACACAACCATCTTCGCAAGCCTCGATTGATCGGTGGCGGTCGAATGCGCCGAGAACCATCGCACACAGTCATTACTGTCGGGACCTGATGCCAGACCTTCCAGCCACGTCACCTACCGTCGCGCCGGAGTCCGAGAGCTTTATCAGCTACGAGGAGTTCCTCGAGGACATCAAGGGGCGTATCCGCAAAGCTCAGGCGCGCGCGGCGCGGGCGATCAACGCGGAGCTCATCGATGTGTACTGGCAGATCGGATTGGAGATCATGCGGCGTCAGCAGGAAGAGGGGCCAGAGATGGGACGACGCACGCGCGGCGTTGTGCAGCGCCTGTCGGCCGACCTGCGTGCGGCATTTCCAGGGGCACATGGTTACTCGGTGCCCAATCTCTACCGGATGCGAGCATTCGCAGCGGCTTGGCCGGAAGGTCTCTCAGACCGTATGAGAGACCTTCCTTGGGGTCATCTGACGACGCTCGTGACCAAGATGGATCGCGACACACAAGAATGGTACGCAGAGCGGGCGGTGGCCGTGGTCGCAGGCGCAGCTCCAGGCAGCTATCGCTAGTCGTCTACATGAGCGCGAGGGTGGCGCGCTCACCAATTTCGGCCAAGCGTTTGCGGATCGATGACGCCGAGGCCGTCCAGCGGATTACACGCGATCCGCTGGTCTTGGACTTTGTCACTCCGATAGATGGTTACAGAGAGCACGATCTCGAAGTCGCACTGCTGCGCGACATCGAAGGCTTCATGCTGGCGCTCGGCGAGGGCTTCTATTTCGCTGGACGCCAGAAGTCACTCCAGGTGGGCAACGAGGAGTTCATGCTGGACCTTCTCTTCTACCACCATCCAACTCGACGCTTCGTTGTCATCGACCTCAAGATCGGGCCTTTCAAAGCAGAGTTCGTGGGCAAGATGAACCTGTACGTCAACGCCGTCAATGATCTGATCGCTCACGACGAGGACCGCGCCACCGTCGGCTTCATCCTCTGCACTGGCCGCGACAAGGCAGTCGCCCATTTGACACTGCAAGGAATTTCCACCCCGATAGCCATCACTCGTTACACGCTCGGCGACCGAGGCGTTCTCATCACCGACCAGGAGAGCCAGATGACGGCGACCATCGAGAATGAGATGGAGGGCATACGCCGCGTTGAGCGGCAAGTTGCTGAGTCTGCCGCTCGCCGGGCGCGAGACCTTGAGTCACTCTGACGAGCCTAACTCGTAGAAAGTTGATCCACTACTTGACCGGTGAGGCGTCGGGTGTCGCCGGGTTCGAGGACATGGGCAAAGACTGGGTGCCGGTGCGTACCGCCGCTCACGACGGGACGCTGCGTAGCGGAGACCCGCGAGCGCGTCAGGTGGTGGAG
>JBOGYB010000197.1:0-4217 GCA_050696555.1 Solirubrobacteraceae bacterium
CCCGTCGTAGTCCTCGGCAAGCAGCAGCTCCTTTGCCTTGCGCGATCCTTGGGCATTGACACGCTCGCCCACCATTGTGGGATGGGGCTCCTGGACGAGCGGGGTGGCGGCGATCATCGAGGAGAGGTGTGGGACGCGGCGTGCAGGACGTGGCCCAACCACACGACCTCCTACGCGCTGGGCAATCGCCCGGATGTGCTCGGGGGTGGTGCCGCAGCAGCCCCCCACCACCCCCACGCCATAGCGCTCCACGAACTCCTCCAATGCCTCCGCGAGAGGTTCGGGCTGCTCGGGGAAGATCGTCTCTCCGTCTGGGCCCTGCAGCGGCAGGCCGGCGTTGGGGATGCACGCCACCGGCAGCGGACAGTGTTCGCCGAGGAAGCGGATCGCGTCGCGCATGTCCTGCGGTCCGGTGGAGCAGTTGAGCCCGATCACGTCCACCTTCAGCGCCTCGAGTGTGCAGAGGACGCTCGATATGTCGGTTCCGAGCAGCATCTTGCCGCCGTTCGGTAGCAGCGACACCGAGGTGTGGATGGGGAGTGTCTTGCCGGTGCCCTTGAACGCCTTTCTCGCTCCGAAGATGGCGGCCTTCACCTCCAGGATGTCCTGCGCGGTCTCGATGATGATGAGGTCGGCGCCGCCGTCGATCAGTCCCGCTGCCTGCTCGGCGAACACCTCCACCAGCTCTCGGAAGGAGATCTGACCGAGCGTGGGGTCGTCGGAGGCAGGAAGGAAGCCTGTAGGGCCGATCGATCCCGCTACGTACCGGCTCTCGCCGGCTGCTTTGCGCGCGATTTCCGCGGCCTTCGTGTTCACCTCCACCGTGTAATCGGCAAGTCCCCACTCATCCAGCTTCAAGCGCGAAGCCTGAAAGGTGTCTGTCTCCACCACTTCCGCCCCCGCCTCCAGCATCGAGGAGTGCACGCCCTCGATCACGTCCGGGCGGTTGAGCACGAGCGCCTCGTGGCACTTGCCCTGCAATCCTCCGTAATCCTCGGCGTTGAGGTCGAACTGCTCCAGCGTGGCGCCCATGCCGCCGTCGTAGACGACGACGTGCTCGCGCACCGCCTGGAGGTAGTCGCGTTCTCCCATGCGCTCGGATGCTAGCAGCGCCGGCGCAACCTTGACACTGTTGTGTCAGGGTGTGGAAATCACGGCGATGCAACCGAACGTTTGACCGCCTACTTGATGAACAGCATCTCCGAATACTTCGGCAGCGGCCAGAGGTCGTCGGCGACGATCTTCTCCAGGCGGTCGGCGACCTCGCGGACGTCGTCCATCGCCGGGATGACCGTGTCGCGCATGTACTTGGCCCACTTGTGCGCTCCCTCGGGCTGGTTATCGGCGAGATTCGCGTCCTCCAGCTTCACCAGCGCATAGTGGAGCTCCTTGACCACGGGCTCCACCTCGGCGACGAGCTCATCCAGTCCGGTGGCCTTTAGCTCGCCCAGGTGCCTCACGGCCGCCGGCAGGATCATCGTGCGGGCGATCGAAGCGGCCGTCTCGGCCTCTATATTGAGCGTCACCGCGTACTGCTCGGTGAACACCTCCTCGCGCGATTCGAGCTCGCGCTTGGAGAGCACCTTGTACTTCTTGAAGGCCCCCACGGTCTGCTTATCGGTCAGCCAGGGCAGCGCGTCGGGGGAGGTGCGCAGATTGGCAAGGCCCCTCTTCTCGGCCTCCTTGTGCCACTCCTCGGAGTAACCGTCGCCGTCGAACACGATCTGCTTATTGGCGCTCCAGCTCTCCTTCACCACCTTCACAACCGCCTTCTCAAGCGTTGCGCCCGATGCTTTGGTGGCGGTCTTCAGCTTGGCGGCCAGCTCGTCGATCGACTCGGCCACGATCGTGTTGAGCACGGTGTTGGGCAGCGCCGGCGACATGCTCGACCCCAGTGCGCGGAACTCGAACTTGTTGCCGGTGAAGGCAAACGGGGAGGTGCGGTTGCGGTCGCCACCGTGGAGCGGCAGCGGTGGCAGCACCGGCGTGCCCAGTCCGAGGAACGACCCCGGCTTGGTGGATTGTGCCTTGCCCGACTCGATCGCCCCGAACACCTTCTCGAGCTCGGCGCCGAGGAAGATCGAGATGATCGCCGGCGGCGCCTCGTTGGCGCCGAGGCGGTGGTCCTGGCCGGCGTTTGCCACCGACGCGCGTAGGAGCGCCTGGTGCTTGTTTACGGCCTGGATCACCGCCGTGCAGAAGAACAGGAACACCAGATTCTCGTGCGGGGTATCGCCGGGGTCGAGCAGGTTGAGCCCGGTGTCGGTGCCCATCGACCAGTTGTTGTGCTTCCCCGAACCGTTCACCCCGGCGAAGGGCTTCTCGTGTAGGAGACAAACGAGGCCATACCTGCGCGCGGTGTTCTGCAGGATCTGCATCGTGATCATCTGATGATCGGCGCCCACGTTCGAGTTCTCGAAGATGGGAGCCACCTCGTACTGGTTCGGCGCCACCTCGTTGTGGCGGGTCTTGATCGGCACGCCCAGCTTTGCCAACTCCACCTCGGTGTCGAGCATGCACGCGAGGATGCGCTCGGGGATCGACCCGAAGTAATGGTCGTCGAGCTCGTGGCCCTTCGGAGGCTTTGCGCCGAACAGCGTGCGCCCCGTTGTGAGTAGGTCGGGGCGCTCGAAGTAGTACTGCTCGTCGATGAGGAAGTACTCCTGCTCGCAGCCGATCGTGGTGAACACTCGCGCGGCGTCGTCTACGCCGAGTAGCTCCAGTGCGCCCATCGCGGCGCCCGAGAGCGCATCCATCGAGCGCAGCAGCGGGATCTTGTGGTCGAGCGCCTCACCCGTCCAGGAGGTGAAGGCCGTGGGGATGCACAGCAGCGCCCCGTTGGGGTTCTCCAGGATGAACGCTGGAGATGTGGGGTCCCAGGCCGTGTACCCACGAGCCTCGAACGTCGCGCGGATGCCACCGGTGGGGAACGAGGAGGCGTCCGGCTCGCCCTGGATCAGCTCCTTGCCGGAGAACTCCGCGATCGCGGTGCCGTCGCCGGCCGGGCCGTAGAAGGAGTCGTGCTTCTCGGCGGTGGACCCGGTGAGTGGCTGGAACCAGTGCGTGTAGTGCGTGGCTCCCTTCTCCATCGCCCATTCCTTCATTGCCTGCGCCACCGCATCGGCGAGCGTCGTGTCGAGTGCCTCGCCGCGCTCGAGCGTGCGTTGCAGCGCCTTGAACACGTGCTTGGGGAGACGGCGGCGTTGAACCGCCACGCTGAACACGTTCGACGCGAAGATCTGGTTGCCGGGAAGAGTGAGGTCCATCGAGCCGAGTGCGCTCCCGTTGGCGCTCCACTGCGCGGCTGTCACGTTCGTCTGGCGGGTCCTTGGCATGAGCGGGCTCGATTCCTCCTGGTCAAAGTTCTTTGCGGCCCGGGCAGCTTCCCCTCCGGACCTTGGCTGCTTGGCAATAGGCTGAGTCGCATCGTAGCCCTCAGCGCGTGCTCGGGTGTCGCTCAAGTGGCGAAAGCTCGGCCAATTTCTTTCGACACACGGCCAAATGGCCGCAAGGGAGCTCTACGGAGCGGCGGGCTGCGGCGCCACCGGCACCGGGTTGCGTCCCGGCACGATGTGGCCCGTTTCCGGGTTCACGTGCGTGGGTGGCGGTACAGGTGCTACCGCCACCACGAACTTTCCGGCTGCAAACCCACCGCCTTGCAGTCGCGCCAGCGCCTTGCCGTCGAGACCCGCTGAGACGGCGTAGCGAATCGTGTGCACACCCGCCTTCACCGGGGTCACCTTCCAGACGAACGCCTTGCTGGCGCCGGGCGCCAGGGCGCCGACCGCCCACGTGTTCACGAAGGCGGTTTCCCCACCTCCGGGTGGGTTTACCTGCTCGGTTTCCACGGGTCGTGCCGGCACGGCGCCCGGCCCGGTGTTCACGATCCATACGGGCCGCTCACTAGACGAGAGACGGGGATAGCTGCTTCTGTAGTTGAGTGAGTCCAGCGTCACCGCCAAGTTGGGGATGGTGGTGGTTCCGGAGTTGCGCACCGCCAGCGTGAGTCTCGTGTCACGGGCGATTGCCTGCTTGGCGGGGAAGCGTGCCCCCACGACTTCCACCTTGTACGTGCCCGAGGGTTCGTGCGTGTTGCGCGTCGCTTCGCCGCACCCGCTCGCGAGCACGCCCATCAGCCCGCCGCACGCGGCGAGCGATACAGCCGTAAGCAACTTTCCCATCCCCACAGCGTCGGCCACGATATCAGCGCTCGTGGC
>JBOGYB010000198.1:0-4196 GCA_050696555.1 Solirubrobacteraceae bacterium
CACGTGTGCCGAGGCTCATACGCCACTCGCTAAACCTGGAGTCCGGTCTCAACGACGGCCTTGCCCTACCGGCGGTGTTGACCTTCTTGGCCGCGCTCAGCACGGAATCGCAGAGCTTCGTGTGGTGGCGCTTCGTTTTGCAGGATGTGGGCCTCGGCTTCCTCTACGGACTCGCCCTTGGGTGGCTTGCCTCGTGGTTGATGCCCAGCGAGAGCCGGCGTCCGCTCGAGCATCCGATCCCATCCCACCAGAAGTCCCTCTACGCGCTTGGGGTGGCTTTCGCCACCTATGGCCTCACGGTCCTTGCCCCCCGAGGGAACGGGTTCATCGCGGTATTCGTCGCGGCGATCGTCCTCGGTGTGCGCCGTCCTGACTTGCGCCGCCACTTCGAGCAGCGCGCCGATGAGATCGTAGAGATCGTGAAGTTGGGCATCTTCGTGGTGTTTGGCTCACTTTTGACGCTCGATGCCCTGGAGAGCAACGGTTGGGCGGCGCTCGGGCTGGTGGCTGCCACCTTCCTGATCGCCCGGCCGGTGGCTGTGTGGATAGCGTTGATAGGTACCGACACCGACCGCCAGACGCGCCTGTTCATGGGATGGTTCGGCCCGAAGGGAGTCGCGACTATTACCTTCTCACTGCTCGTACTTGACCAACACATCGCAAGTGGCGAGCGGATCTTCGACCTCACCGCACTTGTGGTGTTCTGCTCGATCGCGCTCCACGGCCTCACAGACACACCCGGCGCCAACTGGATCGCCCGTCACGCCGAGAGGGCGAAGACCTAAGCGTGCAGTGCCGCCTGTTCCTGTGCGGAGGGGAACGCCCACGTAGCGCGCGAGCGACGCTCCTGGCGGAATACGAGCCGCAACTGCTGTGGCGGCGCCAGCTGAGCGGCGGCCGGTCGGAAAGTGGCACAGGGCTCGGCAAGCTCCAGAGCACAGAGCAGATTGCACTTGAAGTAGCAATCCTCGCAGGTGACTTTGCAGGTGGCTCGCTTGCTCTGCTTTCTCGACACTGACTCCCCTTTGACTCGCGGCTTCGCTAACGGCAGGCCAGCATCAAAGCACCGTCGGCACCCTCCCTTCAAGACTGGATGAGGAGCCCTTCTCGCAAATCGCAGGGAAAACCACTTCTTGTCCGCAAATAGCCACGATCGAACCTTGGATCTTGTGATCATTGCGCTTCAAGAGCCCATTTTGCGCAGTTTCTTCCCAGGTTCGGCGATCGTGATGGGCACCGCGGCAGCCTGCCGTCATCATGCTGGGAGTGCGCATCCTCCTCACCGGCGTAAGCGGCTTCGCGGGCGCGGCTCTCCTTCCACGTCTACTCGAACAGGGCCATGACGTGCGTGCGCTTGCGCGCGACCGTACGCGGGTCGAGCGGGCCCTAGCCCACACCGACACCGTCAACCTCACCGACTTCGAGCTGATCATAGGCGACACAGTCGCCGGTACGGGCGTGTCGGCCGCGATGCGCGATGTCGAGGTGGCTTATTACCTGATCCACTCGATGGAGCCCTCCTCAGACAGGTCGGGCAGAGCTACATTTCCGGCACGGGAGCGAGCGTCAGCCGATACGTTCGCCCAGACAGCTCGCGCCGCCGGGGTTCGTCGCATCGTGTATCTCGGCGGACTGCTCCCAGGGGATAGTCACACCTCGACGCACCTGTCGAGCAGACATGTGGTCGAGCGTATCTTGCTCGAAGCGGTTCCAGACTCCCTCGCCCTACGTGCCTCGATCGTCATCGGTGCACGCTCACGCTCGTTTCGCTTTCTCGTGCGGTTGGTGGAGCGCTTGCCGGTACTCACACTCCCGGCGTGGCGCAACTATCGCACCCAGCCGATCGACGAGCGCGACATCGTCGACCTGCTTGCGTCCTCTGCCTCCGTCGCATCGGTCGCAGGACGTACATTGGATGTAGGAGGCCCGGACGTGCTCTCCTACGGTGAGATGGTGGAACGAATCGCCGACCTGATGCTGCTGCGCCGCCCAAGTGTCGGCCTGGGCATAACCGCCACCCCACTGGCCGCCAGACTGGCCGCGATGCTAACCGACGAGCACCCCGAGCTGGTGCTCCCCCTGATGGAGGGACTGACCGGCGACCTGCTCCCAGCCGATCATGAAGCACCCAATATCCTGGACGTAAAGTTGCACTCATTTGACTCTGCCGTAGAGCACGCTCTATATGAGTGGGAAAAGATGGAACCACTTGCTGCCCGTTGAGCGCCGGTCAGGAGGTCGAGAAACCGTGCCGCGACTCGCCTCTGAGATCCAGCCGGTTACGGTTCCCCCCCAACCATGAGCACGGTCACCGCATCGATAGACATCGCCGCCCCTCCGACGCGGGTTTGGGAGACCGTGATGGATGCCGCTCGATTGGGCGAGTGGGTCACCATTCACCGTAAGTTGCGCCGCAGCGATGACGGCGCACCAAGGGTGGGCTTTCGCATGGATCAGCAAATCCATCTAAGGGGAGTCAATCTTGACGTTCATTGGACATTGGTTGAGTGCGTCCCCAGCAAGCGTGCGCTCTGGGAGGGACGAGGGCCTGCTCGTTCGCGCGCAAGCACCGAATACCGATTGCATCCGATTGGGCAAGGTGGAACGCGCTTCGATTACCGCAACGAGTTCCACGCGCCGTTGGGCCCGCTCGGGGCACTCGCCAGTCGAGCACTTGTCGGCGGAATACCCGAGCGAGAGGCCAGTCAAACGCTTGAGCGCCTACGTTCCATTTTGGAGACTGACTGACGAATTGCACGCTTGACAAACAAGTTGTGTAAAGTGAAGAGAAGGACCGTGCGATCCGCATCGTCGGTTTTCCCTTTACTCCACCTGAACAGGAACAAAATCGTGACTGACTTCCTTGACGAGAAGCGCCGAGAGATCAACGACCGACTGGCGGAGCTCAAGCCGCTGATCGACGAGTACAACCGGCTCCAGGCCGCTTCGACGGCTCTGGCGGGTGTCGGTGGATCGGCTCCGGCTTCCCGTGCCGCCGCAACCCCCGCTGCACCGGCGGCGCCGGCGCGACGTGGACCGGGCCGTCCGCGAGGCTCGAAGAACACGACAACCGGCACGAAACGCCGCGGTCGTCCCCCCGGGTCCAAGAACAAGAAGACAGCGTCCGCAGCCGCCCCGGCTACAGCCACGGCGGAGAAGCCCCGCCGTCGTGCGGGCCGTCGCAAGGGCAGTGGCACCCGCGCCGCGCAGGCCCTGCAGTTCGTCACTGGACAGCCCGGCATCACCATCCCCGAGCTGGCCGCCAAGATGGGGATCAAGCAGAACTACCTCTACCGAGTCCTTCCCGGTCTCGAGCAGGAAAAGAAGATTAAGAAGCAGGGTCGCGGCTGGCACCCAGCGTCCTAGTCTCGTCGCCCCTGGCGGCGTCCTCCCTCCTTATGTGCGTTAGCACACTGCGGTCGGATGCGTCCTTGCCAGGAACGACGATCCGTCAGACGAAGCAACAGTCTGTAAAGAAACGGCCGGACTCGCGCGATGCGACTCCGGCCGTTTTTCGTTAAGACCTTTGCTCAGACTTGACTAGATCAAGCCCTGACCCTCGACTGTGGAGCGCTCCTCTTGCAGCTCTGCCAGCGAGGCGTCGATCTTCGAGCGTGAGAACTCGTCGACATCCAGACCCTGGACGATCGACCATTCGCCGTTTGCGCACGTGCAGGGGAAACCGCTGATCAACCCCTCGGGTACTCCATAGGAGCCGTCTGACACGACTCCCATCGACACCCACTCGCTTGTACCTGCAACCCAGTCGCGCACGTGGTCTATGGCTGCGTGGGCGGCAGAAGCCGCACTCGACGCGCCGCGTGCCTCGATGATGGCAGCGCCACGCTTGCCGACGTTGGGAAGGAAGTCGTTTTCAATCCAAGCCTGGTCGTCGACGGCGCGCGCCGCCTGCACACCCTTGACCTCGGCGTGGAAGAGATCGGGATACATCGTGGGCGAGTGGTTTCCCCACACCCCCATCTTGGTGACGTCACTTACCGACACCCCCACCTTGGTCGCCAGCTGGGCCACGGCGCGATTGTGGTCGAGGCGCATCATCGAGGTGAAGCGCTCGCGCGGAATGTCCGGTGCGTTGTTCATGGCGATCAGGCAATTAGTGTTGGCGGGATTACCCACGACCAACACCTTCACGTCGCCGGCCGCCTTCTCGTTCAAGGCTTTGCCCTGTGCGGTGA
>JBOGYB010000199.1:0-4183 GCA_050696555.1 Solirubrobacteraceae bacterium
GCAGGGCGGTGCGGGAGGCCGACTCCTGGAAGAACTTCTGCCGCCCGAGCGCGTCGCGCACGGTGTCGAGGTCGATCTCCACGGGCGCCTGTGCCTTGCCTGAGGCGATCTGGGTGGCGGTCTTCCTCAATACCGTGCCGAGCTCTCGCTCGAGGTTTCTCACGCCTGCCTCGCGGGTGTACTCGGAGGTGATCGTCCGCAACACATCGTCGGACACCCTCACCTCCTCCTCGCGCAACCCGTTACGGTCGCGCTGGCGCGGCCACAGGTAGCCCTTGGCGATCGCGAGCTTCTCCTCTGAGGTGTACCCGTCGAAGCGGATCACCTCCATGCGGTCGAGCAGTGGCCCGGGGATCGTGTCGGCGACGTTCGCCGTGGCGATGAACATCACCTGGCTGAGGTCGAGTTCCACGTCCAGGTAGTGGTCGCGGAAGGAGTGGTTCTGCGCGGGGTCGAGTACCTCGAGCAGCGCCGCGGAGGGATCTCCGCGCCAATCCGCGCCCACCTTGTCGACCTCGTCGAGCAGGATCACCGGGTTCATCGTCCCCGCGTCGCGCAGTGCGCGCACGAGCCGTCCCGGCAGGGCTCCGATGTAGGTGCGCCTGTGTCCACGGATCTCCGCCTCGTCGCGCACCCCACCCAGCGACATGCGCACGAACTCACGTCCGGTGGCGCGGGCGATCGACTCGCCGATCGAGGTCTTGCCGGTCCCCGGGGGGCCGATCAGCGTGAGGATTGCCCCCGACTTTGGATCTGCCTCGATGTCGCGATCTTGGCGCAGCTTGCGCACCGCCAGGTACTCGGTGATGCGGTCCTTGACGTCTTCGAGCCCCGCGTGGTCGGCGTCGAGCACTTCGCGTGCCGCCACCGGATCGAGGTGCTCCTCCGAGCGCTTGCTCCAGGGGACGGCGATCAGCCAATCGAGGTAGGTGCGGATCATCGAGGACTCGCCGGTCTGCTCGCCCATCCGCTCCAAGCGACCGAGCTCCTTCAGCGCCTGCTCCGCGACGGCCTCGGGCATCTCCGCGGCCTCGATCTTCGCTCTGTACTCCTCGGCGATCGAGCCCTCGTCCTCGCCCAACTCCTTGCGAATCGACTCCATCTGCTTGCGCAGGAAGTACTCGCGCTGCTGCTTGTCGGCACCCTCCTGCACGTCCTCACGGATGCGCTTTCTCACCTGCAGCTCGGCGAGGCTGTCACGTTGCAGCTTCACCGAGAGCTCCAATCGGTCGGTGACGTCGAGCGTGCGCAACAGCTCCACCTTGTGCTCGTAGGTCAGGTTGGGGGAGTAGCCGGCAGAGTCCGCGAGCGGTCCCGGCTCCACGATCGCGCGCAGGAACGCCGCGATGCGGCCGTCGTCGCCGCGCAGCTCGAGGATCTCCTCTACCACCGCGCGGTATTCGCGCTCGAGCTCGCGCGTACGCTTGTCGACGGGGACGTCGTCGGGACGCTCATCTACCTCGACGCGCAGCTCCCCTTCGGGCCCGGTCTGAGCGGCACCGATCAGAGCGCGGTGCTCTCCGGAGAGGGCCACGGCGCGCGCGCCTCCGGGGAGGCGAAGCTGCTCTGATACCTCCGCGATGGTGCCCACCTCGAGGAACTCGTTCTCGTGGCGTGGCACGAGCACCACACGCTCGTCCTCGCCCACGTCCACCGTGAGCGTGATGCCCATGCTGGGGAACACAACCGTGTCATCGAGGGGGATTAGCCGCAGCACGGGCTTGGGCGACTGCTCTTGAGACTTGCCGTCTTGGGAGGAAGATGAGGGGATTGAAGCCATCGGTATACGCTCCATATGTGCTTACGAAAGTGTAGTTAGTATAGCTGTTATCGCGGGTCCTTCAAGTCCTTTCCGGCACGAGCGCTGCTGCCTGAAGATTCCTTTCGCTGCCGGCTCAATCGGTCGAGAAAAGCCTGCGTGGCCACAACCTGCGGGTACGTACCACGTTCACCTCGGCGGCGAGCACGGTTACCTGTCCGCCTAGATATAGCCAAGTAAGCAAGCCCAGCACGAACGCGAACATGCCTGAGGTCTCCCTGGCGTGACGCACTACGTGGTCGACGTAGAAGCCTCCCACGTGTTGCAAGATCTGCCAGAGGACCGCCGCCACGACCACCCCCGAAATCAGATCCTTAGTATCGACCTCCTCGGCTGTGAGCATCCTAAAGACGGAGAAGAACAGCAGCAGGTTCGCCACCAGCGCTACCACCACACCACCCACCACCCCCGCCAAGCCCGTGGTCTGGGCGGTTACGTACCCAGCGGCCGCGGTGGACACGACGGCGAGCAGGCCGAAGACTACGAGCAGTCCCACACCGCGTATCCGCCAGGCGAGAAAGCCGAGCTGGCGCTTGGGTGGCACCTCCCAAATCTTGTTGAATGCGCTTTGGGTCGCGCCCGTGATGCCAAGACCGGCGAGCATTGACCCCGCGAGCCCGATCGCAAGCACAGGCACGCTGCCTTTCAGCGAGTGCACATTGCTCTGCAGCTGGGTACCGATGATCGGGAACTGGCTGAGCGTGGAGTGCAACACGCTCTCCTGCGTGTTTGGGCTGCCTTCGAGCACGAAGCCGAGCACGGTCACGAACACGAGCAGCAGCGGGAACAGCGAGAAGAAGCCGTAGTAGGCGATCAGCGCGCCCATCTGGCTTGCCTGGTCGTCGTCGAAGCGCTTCACCACCGCCACAACAAAGCCCAAGCGGCGACTGCGCTGCTGGTAGCGGTCGAACGTCCGCAGAGGTGACCGCACGAATTGGGAGGGGGGTGTGTGTGCCATCTCCCGCGACATGCTCACGTGTCTACCCGACAACAGAGCAGTTCACCACAAGCGGTGCCCGTGGCAAACGTACGGCGGGTCCGCAGGCTCGGGGCGCTCGACCAGGCCGAGGCTGTCGCGCTGGTAGCCCGTGCACGTAGAGGTGTGCTGCTCGGTATTCACCGCCACCGTCTCACACGCGAGGAGCTCGAAGACTGTTACAGCCAGGCCACACTTGAGATGGTCGTACGCGCACGGGGCAGAGGAGGCTTTGCGAGTCGCAAGCACATCGCGAACGCCCTGGAGCAAAGGTTTCTCTCGCGGGTTCAAGACCGTTTCCGCGCGATGAACGGGCGCAGCCCGATCGAGACGGCGCTCATCCGTGCCGTCCCCCTTGCCACGGACGTGACTATGGAGAGGAGCCTCGCCGACCGCGGCGCAGACGTCGAACGGACGATCCTTGCGCGCCAGGAGTTGCTGCGCATCGCGGAGCTCTCGCACAAGCTCTCTTGCGACCAGCGGCTCGTGCTTGCCAGCCGGCTCTCCAACGTCCCCCGCGCGGAGTTCTGTCGGACGCATGACTGGTCGGTGGAGAAGTACCGCAAGGTCATCCAGCGCGCACGGGCCCGGCTGCGCAAGCTGCTTGACGACGACGCGCAGGTGGCCTCGGGGGAGCAGCGTGCCTCGAGCGATCTCCGTACACGCGAACAAGCAGCAGCCGAG
This sequence comes from Solirubrobacteraceae bacterium, assembly GCA_050696555.1. Classification (GTDB taxonomy): domain Bacteria; phylum Actinomycetota; class Thermoleophilia; order Solirubrobacterales; family Solirubrobacteraceae; genus Palsa-744. The sequence continues at coordinate 3,480 of JBOGYB010000199.1, forward strand.
ACACCGAGGTCGCTTTGTCCCCTCTTTCTCCCCCAGTCGGAACAGAAAGCAGGGACCCACTTATGACCTCCCTCGCCCCCAACATAAGCGCGTCCCTTTGCATCGCCGTCGGTCGGTCATCCAGTCGATCGAACGGCAACTCCTCGGGTCGGCCGGGAGCGGAGCTCACTCTCCTGCTCCCGGCCCTTCCGATGGCCCGTGGAGCCAAACTCCGATGAGCCTGCTGCGTAGAGCGCCCCGTCAGGTCTACGAAGTGCACGGCGAGGACGATCCTCTCGAGGAGAGGGTTGTCGGTGGCGGTGAGGACACGGTGCACCCGACTGACACAGGCGTCCAAGGCGGCGGTGTAGGTCGTGCGCTTGGACTCACCCTGTTCGCGGCGGTCGCGCTGGGTGTGGCTGTCCTGGTTCTGTTGCATGTATCCCGCGCCCCCGCCGTGCGCCGACCGGTCGCCGAACGTCGCGCTCCCTCTGACGTGAGGCGTCGCGCTTTCCCCAACGTGCCCACCACGGCGCCACCGCAGGTCCACGTGCCCCACATAGATCGCAAGGCACACGCGCCCACGTCCCGGCCGGTCACCCCGCACCGCCACCACCGGCGCAACGCCAACGGGCACGAGGACACACCAAACACAGTCACCGTGGCACCCGTCGGCGGCCGAACCTCTGCTACCGCCGTTTGGGCGGGTAGCGAGTTCGAATTCG
>JBOGYB010000200.1:0-4182 GCA_050696555.1 Solirubrobacteraceae bacterium
CCATACTGCTGCCTGGCGACAGTTTCCAATTCTATACCGGTCGACACAGCGTTGCCGTTTTCGGCAAACCCGTCTTCTCCCTCCGTGACACGCACCAATTCCGCCGGTTCACCGCTCACTTGCGCCTTGTACTCAAACAACTGCCTCTTTTCCGAATGATCGTCCGGCGTCACATTCGGTGCCACGCTCACAAACAATACGAACTGTCCACTGGTCCCCCCGACCTCGACGGGACGGCGCTTCTGTTCCGCCCGCCAATCCTGGAAATCGCTCCCGCTCAAGGTAGCGATAAATGACGTCTCACCCGTGGACGCATCATATACATATAGATTGGGTTGGCCCGACTGCGGTTCACCTCCATACGGGTTCGCGACGGCCGACGCGATGACTGTCCTCGACGCGAAGTAGACGTGCGAACCGTCCTCGCCGATCCCGACGACGCCCAACACTTCACCCGCGACCAGGGTCAACCGTTCACCCGCCTGCTTCTTGAAATCGTACTGATACAAGTTACAGCCACCTTCCCCCGCGGCCATGTTGGTGCAACTGTTCGCACTTTCCGTGGCATCCCCACTTTTGGTGCCATCCACAGCGTCGTTTGTCAGCTTCTGAGTACTGGCGAGATACACGAGCTTCCCGTCTTCGGAAGCACCCTCAAAAACCTTACCCGATTCTTCGCCACAAGAACTCGCGCACTCACTTTCAGAGACTTCAACAGTTTCAGCTTCCTGCGAACTCGACAAGGACCCATGAACACGAGCAAAAACGTCAACATATGCTCGCGCCCCACATGGCGACTCGCTAAAGAAGATCGTTTCCCCATCACGAGAGAGCGCGTTGAACGTAGTCCACGCGCCATACGAGCCAAGGGTAGTGCATTCACCTATCAAGTCGGTGCTTCCCTTATTACCGTAGACACCAACCAGCGTCAGAGAATTATTTGTTCCGGTGTATTCGTAAAGCTGACTTTCCCTTCCCGGCTGAACGACAATGTGCCGGTAGTCACTGGTCGCAGCCCTCGGTTCCATGTACGACGCGATCGAGTTGAAAGCGTTACTCGCTTCTTCTCCGGCGGCTGGTTCGCCAGAGTTCAACGGTCCGACCAGACTAAACGTCGGACCAGTCGAACCGAGACCCGAGGCCGAACCGAGATATAGTTCCGCCGCGGACGCTGGCTTGTCGAGCGTGTGCGCGAGCCACAACGACTCACCATCGTCAGCTTCCTGAGCAACAGGAATCTGCCCGGCAAGTTGCGACTGCGACGGATTCAGGGGCGAAAGACGCCAACCATTCGCCGTACGAGTATCGAGATAAAAAGCGCCCCCGAAAGCAAATTCGCCCGCGCCCTGACCGCCGGCGAGCGTAGCAAAACTGCGGATCATCGCCCTTTCCCCATTGGAGGAGAAGGAATTCGGAGCCGTCGCGGTTCCATACCCCTCCTTATATGAAGGGCTCACCATCTCATACGCCCGGCATTCCGGTAGGAACTGACTCCCCTGCTCCTTGCGGATCTGTTCGTTGGGGCAGTCGCCTTCGGACGCGGGCGTTTCGCTTGCGCCGGGAGCGGTCGTGAAGGAGGCGTCGCTTCCCGGCTCTTCGCCCTGGCTATTGCTGACATGGAACCGATAGTGGTATTCGACGCCGGGTTGCAGTCCGGTCAAGGATGCCGTGATCGTAGTCGCGCCCGCGGAGACTTCGAGGGGTACCGTTTCGCTGCCATAGCCGGTGGTCGTGCCATATTGCACCGTATAGGTGACCGGTAGCCCTCCGGTGGTGAGTTGTGCGCTGACGTGGGCGGAGTGGGTCGATATGTTCAATGATGCCTCGCCGCTCACTTCGGGTGCTTGGGCATTTGTCGTAAACGTGATTGGTCCGCCTTGTGCGTACTGTCCTGTGGTGTTCCAGGCGCGTAGGCAGACGGTGTATTGCGCGCCCGGTGCGAGCCCCACGATTTCTGCTTGCACGGTTTCTTTTTCTTGGCCTGTCGTGGCGGGCAGCTGTCCGGTCGACCCTTCGCCTTCGCATTCATAAGGGGAGCGCTTGTAGACGAATTCGTAGAACCCGGGTTCTGCGGGCGGCGGTTCGTCACGCTTGCTGTTCGGGTTCAAGGTCCCCGTCAACGTCGCCGTGGACGTAGTGACCGCTTCCGCGGCGCCCGTTTCCGGTGCTTCCGGTTCAAAGCTTGTTGTGAACGTCTGGGGCGCGCTCAACGTTTCTTCGCCTGAGAGGTTGCGGTGTCGCAGGCACGCCGTGTACGTCGTGTGCGACGAGAGCCCGCCGATTTCTTCGCCCACTTCCTGCCCTTCGACGCCGAGCACCAGGCCGGGCGCGCCCTTGCTTTCACCCGTGCAAGTGGTTGGCGAGACGGCGTACAGGAATTCGTAGATTCCTTCCTGGGGCGGTTCGGCGCCCGGGTTCAGCACGCCGTGCAGAAACGCGCTGGTGGACGTATGCGCTTCCACTTCCATCTGGGGTGTTTCCGGCGCCGCGGCGAGTGCCGTGCCGGCGCCGATCGCGAGCAGCGCCGCTGTCAGGCAGAGCGCGATGAGGACTTGATGTGCGTGTTTGGGTGTGCGGCTCATCGCTCGCTGTTCCCCTCCCCTTGTGTGTTGACGTCTTGTGTGTCGCGGCCGGCTCATGCGGCGGCCCCTTCCCGCTGCTCATCCGGCTGTTCGTGTGGTTGTGAGTTGATGCTGTGCGCGACGCGCTCACCAATCGCTGTCAGGCACCAGGCGTTTGGTTCGCCGTCGTGATCGCCCCGGCCCGTATTGACGAGCACGCCCTTGCGCTCAAGGCGCGCCAACAGCTTTGAAATCTGGCCCTGATCGGATATTCCGGCGGCGTCGCCAACCTGCCTGTTACTCAACCCCGGTCTCGCGGCGACACACTCCACTACTCTGACCGTGCGATACGTCAGGCGTATGCGAACGCCCTCCAGCGGATCGCCCACAAGCTTGTCCGGCGAACCCGGCTTCGCTGTCGCGGCGCGGGCCGGCGCCGGCGCGCGTCGTTTCTGTTCGCGCCGTGCCGCCTCGGGACCGAGATACGGCAGCACGATCATCCCCATCAACTCGCCGGACAGTCCACTCAGCCGCTCGCCGTCTTGGCGCAGCAGACGCGTGTAGAGGATCGCGAGCGCCGCCCCCACGACACCCTCGGCGGTCACGTCCGTGCTCTCCTTCAGACGTGAGTTCTCGCCGCGGCCCTCGTCCACGACCGCCACCAGGCGCGTCAGAACCCTCTCGCGTGCCTGCAGGATCTGAGTCCCGCCGCGCAGCGACTCCACGACGCACGCACGTGCGAGCGCCGGCTCGCGATCGAAGAACGACAGGATCCCCCACAACCCCGTGCGGACCCGCTCACACCAACCAAGTCCGTTGAGATCGAGCGCGGCGAGCTCCTTCTCGACAGATTCCACCGCCCCTTCCAGTGCCGCCAGCAGGCACGCTTCGCGGTCCGCGAACAGTTCATAGAACGTGCGACGCGACACCCGCGCGTGACGGGTGATTTCCGACACCGACAGGTTCCGGGAGCCAAGCTCGTCGACCGCGCGGATCGTCGCCGCCAGTAGCCGCGAGCGCTGCACCTCCGCGAGCTGAGGATGCGACCCGCCCCGAATCGGCAAATGCCAACCCGGCGCCGGACGCCGCTCCACCCGCGCGCTCCCACCGCCGGCTACCCTGGGCTTCACGGGCGCGCGAGCACCCATTCAGACCACGCGCCCATTCACGCGCGAGAAACCAAACCGGGACCCGTGCCCGGCTTGCCGCGGGCCGAAGCCGCGGCGAAGGGTGCTAGCGCCTAGGCCACACGAATCCCCCTCCCCCTTCGGGGATCCCGGCCGGCCCGCCAGGGCCGGATGGAGGGGTTCAAACCTTGGGGCGCAGAGAGAGAGAGAGAGAGAGAGACGCGTCAGCGACGCTGACGCGTCCTATTACGCCCCTACCACAGGCGCACGGACTCCCGAACACGCTATCCCCAAACGAAAACACGCGAAACACGACCCTCTCTCAGTTGCGACCCGGTCCCTCTCCCAAGGGTCTCCATCAAAACTAAGTTGGTGTCGACCACGAAGACCAACCCAACCCGAACCTATGTTCGTCAAGACATCCGCAAACGGGTGTCAGAACAAAACACATCCTACACATTAAACTCAACACTTGTCAAGTGTCAAGCCAGGAG
>JBOGYB010000201.1:0-4173 GCA_050696555.1 Solirubrobacteraceae bacterium
GTGTAGGAGCGCGGCTGGGGCCCGAAGGTGGTGCCTCCCCCGGTCCACAGCGGCGAGCGGCTCGAGCTCGCGCGGGCGCGGCCGGTGCCCTTCTGGCGCCACGGCTTGGCGCCACCGCCGGAGACCATCGCGCGGGTCTTCGTGGCGGCGGTGCCACGCCGCCGGGCGGCCTGCTCGGCACGCACGCTTTGATGGACGAGGGGTTCGTGGAAGCGTGCCCCGAACGCCGACTCGTCGAGCTTTACCTTCTTGGAGGATGCGCTCCCACCGGCGCTGAGGATCGGTGCATCAGGCATCGCCACGCACCTCCACCACACCACCGCGCGGGCCGGGCACGGAACCCCGCACGAGCATCAAGTTCTTCTTGGGGTCCAAGGCCACAATCTCGAGGCCGGGCTGGCTGGCACGCTTGTTGCCCATCTGGCCTGGTCCGCGTATGCCAGGCGTCACCCGTGCCGGCCACGCCGAGGCGCCGATGGAGCCGGGGGCGCGCACGTTGTGCGAGCCATGGGAGACGGGACCACGTTTGAAGTTGTGGCGTTTGACCGTCCCCTGGAACCCCTTGCCCTTAGTAGTGCCGGCGATCTTCACACGCCCCCCCACCTCGAACGAGTCGACCGTCACGGACTCCCCCACCTGCAACTCGCCGACCTTGCCGCGAAACTCCACCAGGTGACGCATCGGTGGGGCGTCAGCCTTCTTGAGGTGACCCAGCTCGGGCTTTGAAAGGTGCTTCTCCTTGGTTCGCCCAAAGGCGAGCTGTATCGCTTCGTATCCGTCACGCTCGGCGGTGCGCACGGCGGTCACCGGGCAGGGGCCAGCCTCGAGCACGGTGACGCGCGCGACACTTCCATCCTCCTGGAAGACCTGGGTCATGCCCAACTTCTTGGCAAGAATGGCTGACATCTCGTAATCACTAAGTGGCGAGGCGGATCTCGATGTCAACGCCCGCCGGGAGATTGTCCAGGCGTTGCAGCGAATCGACAGTCTTGGGACTTGGCTGGTGGATGTCGATCAGACGCTTGTGCGTGCGGATCTCGAAGTGCTCGCGCGAGTCCTTGTCCTTGAAGGGGGAGCGAATCACGCAGTAGACGTTCTTCTCGGTGGGCAACGGGACGGGACCGGACACGGTCGCACCTGTGCGCGTGGCGGTCTCCACGATCTCCTTCGCGGCCGACTCGATGGCGGACGTGTCGTACGCCTTCAGTCGGATGCGAATCTTGTTTTGAGTGAGCGCTGCCATTTGAAGTGTCTGCTTTGCTTTCTTGTCGTTTTGAGTGGGTGCGCTCACGCTGGGGCACTCCACCCGACTCCCCCGAAGAGCGAGAGAAAGGGCGGAATTCCTTGATCAGAAAATCCGCCCTTCGCTCCTGCAGGCGAAGCTATTCGTCGTATCTGACTGGCAATGAGAGGTGTCTAACGCTTCGCAGACACCCCGGTGCTACTCGATGATCTCGGTGACCACACCCGAGCCCACGGTGCGTCCACCCTCTCGGATGGCGAAGCGCAGACCCTGGTCCATGGCGATCGGCTGGATCAGCTCGATCTCCATCTGTACGTTGTCACCGGGCATCACCATCTCGACACCGTCGGGCAGCTTCGCTACGCCGGTGACGTCAGTGGTGCGGAAGTAAAACTGCGGCCGGTAGCCCGTGAAGAACGGAGTGTGGCGGCCACCCTCCTCCTTCTTGAGGATGTAGACCTCAGCTTTGAACTTGGTGTGAGGAGTGATGGAGCCGGGCTTGCACAACACCTGACCGCGCTCGATCTCCTCGCGCTTGGTGCCGCGCAGCAGGCATCCAACGTTGTCGCCGGCCTGACCCTGGTCGAGAATCTTGCGGAACATCTCAACGCCGGTCACCACCGTGGTGGTTGTGTCGTGGACACCCACGATCTCCACCGTGTCGCCCGTGTTGACGATCCCCTGCTCCACGCGGCCCGTCGCGACGGTACCGCGGCCGGTGATCGTGAAGACGTCCTCGACCGGCATGAGAAACGGCTTGTCGAGCTCGCGCACAGGCTGGGGGATGTAGCTATCCAACGCCTCAGCAAGCTCGATGATCTTGCCCTTGTACTCCTCGTCACCCTCGAGCGCCTTCAGCGCCGAGCCGGTGATGAAGGGGATGTCATCCCCGGGGAAGTCATATTCGGAGAGGAGCTCGCGCACCTCCACCTCCACCAGTTCCATCAGCTCCGCGTCATCGACCATGTCGGCCTTGTTGAGGAACACCACTATGTAGGGCACTCCCACCTGACGGGCAAGCAGGATGTGCTCGCGCGTCTGCGGCATGGGGCCATCGGCCGCGGATACCACGAGGATCGCTCCATCCATCTGGGCGGCGCCGGTGATCATGTTCTTCACGTAGTCGGCGTGCCCGGGGCAGTCGACGTGCGCGTAGTGACGGTTCTCGGTCTGGTACTCCACGTGCGATGTGGCGATGGTGATCCCGCGCTCCTTCTCCTCCGGAGCGTTGTCGATCTCCTCGAAGCTACGGGCTTCGCCGCCCATCTTCTCCGCCAGCACGGTCGTGATGGCAGCGGTCAGCGTCGTCTTGCCATGGTCGATGTGACCGATGGTGCCGACGTTGACGTGCGGCTTGTCGCGCTCGAACTTCTCCTTCGCCACTTTGTGTGCTCCTGTAATCGACTTGGATATTCGCCGCTGGTAGGGCGAACCTGGGAAATCTATCTAAATGGGGAGTTTCTTGACTTCTGCCTGCCGTAAAGGTCGTTCAAATGTGTCGCTCTGAGCCACCGGCTCATGCCGGTACAGGCTCCCCTGTTCGTTGCTCGATGATCTTCTCCGCGATGTTCGGAGGCACCTCCTCGTACCCCTCGAACTGCATGGTGTAGTTGGCCCGACCCTGTGTGTTGGAACGCAGGTCGGTCGCATACCCGAACATCTCGCTCAAGGGGACCTTGGCGTGGATCGCAAGCGCGTTGCCACGCTGCTCAGAGCCTTGGAGGTGCCCACGGCGACGCGAGAGGTCGCCCATTACATCGCCCATGAAGTCCTCAGGCGTGACAACCTCGACTGCAAACACGGGCTCGAGTAGGACTGGCTTGGCTCGCTTGGCCGCCTCCTTGCAGGCAATCGATCCGGCGACCTTGAACGCGATCTCCGAGGAGTCGACGTCGTGGTACTTGCCGTCGACGAGCGTCACGCGCACGTCCACCATCGGGTAGCCCGCCTTGACACCGTTCTCCAGCGCCTCCTCGACGCCCTTCTCCACCGCAGGGATGAACTCCGAAGGGATCGCGCCACCCTTGATCTTGTTGATGAAGTCAAAGCCCTCGCCCGGTGCGGGCTCCAGGTCGATGAACACGACACCGAACTGCCCCGAGCCACCGGTCTGGCGTACGAACTTGCCTTCGATCTTCTCAGCGGTGCCGCGCACGGTCTCGCGGTAGGACACTTGGGGACGGCCAACGTTGGCCTCGACCCCGAACTCACGCTTCATACGGTCGACCAGCACTTCGAGATGAAGCTCGCCCATGCCGGAGATCTCCGTCTGGCCGGTTTCCTCGTTGGTGCGTACTTGGAAGGTGGGGTCCTCCTCGGCGAGACGGCCAAGGGCCACCGACATCTTCTCTTGGTCTACCTTCGTCTTTGGCTCGACGGCAACCTTGATGACAGGCTCAGGGAAGGTGATGTTCTCAAGCTTGATCGGAGCGTCCGGGGCGGCGAGCGTGTCACCGGTGATGACTTGCTTGATGCCCACCGCGGCGGCGATGTCGCCCGCGTAAACCTCGGAGACCTCCTCGCGCTCGTTGGCGTGCATCATCAGGATGCGCCCCACCCGCTCGGTGCGGCCGCTGTTGACGTTGAGCACACGCGCACCGGCCTCCAATTTCCCGGAGTACACGCGGAAGTAGGTGAGCTTGCCCACGTAGGGATCGGCCATGATCTTGAAAGCAAGCGCCGCGAACGGCTCGGAGTCGTCGGCGCGGCGTTCGATCTGGGGCTCCTCGCCGTCGCCCTTCACCGGTTCGGCACCGGTTACAGCAGGCACATCAAGCGGCGAGGGGAGATAGTCAACGACCGCATCCAGCAGGGGCTGCACGCCCTTGTTCTTGAACGAGGACCCACAGAGCACCTGGGTGAGCTTGGTCGAGAGCGTCGCCTTGCGGATCGCCTGCTTGAGGCGGTCCTCCGAGATCTCGCCCTCCTCG
>JBOGYB010000202.1:0-4166 GCA_050696555.1 Solirubrobacteraceae bacterium
CGATTCAACGGTCCCTTCCCCAGTTCCTTCACACGAGATCTTGACGCCGGTGCCCATGTCTTCGAGTTCAAGAGGTTTGCCCGGCACGCTCGTCGATTTGACCGCAACAGGCGTCGTGACTGAAATCCCACCGACCAACCATTCCGCTGCCGTGGCTGAGGTCACACATGCAGCGCTGGAAACGAAGACAGCAGTGTACACAAGCCCAACTACGTGGAGTTTGCGCATTTGGTTCCTTTCTTGCCGTTACTCGAGTGTTGGTTGTTCTTAAGGACTGCTACGGCGAGCGCTACCTGCCGTGCCGACATAGAGACACCTGTTAGAGCCACCAGGAAGTCTGAGTTGATCACCATACAGCCGGCGACAGCATTGTGGGAAAAATGCGGAGGACTGTTTCTCACTCTCCCCCGAGACAGCCTGTCGCAGTGCGTCGCATATACGCTGCGAGCGCAGATCCTTACATGGGCGAGGAGTACGAAGTGACCTCAGGCCGGGACCACTCCCTAGCACCTGGGAGCGTCCCGGCCCGTGGCCTGCCCATTCAAGGTCCCGTGCCGGTTGGCAGGAGCCTTGGACGTAGTCCTATCAGAAGCGGACCGCCTGCGCCACTCAAATCGCGCTTATAGCCTACTGAGTGGAATGCATCCAAAGGTAGGATAAGGGGTGTTTTCCCTGCATTTGCTCGCTTTTTCACGCCCGGCCGGCGAGTCGGAGACAATTGCGACATGGACGTATGGCCTAGTGCCTTGCGACCGCCGGCCCCACAGCCAAAGTCATCATATTGGAACTAACGGCCCAAGACGGAGGTGAGCGCCTCGACCACACGCCTTACCTGCCCCTCCGTGAGCGCGGGAAAGAACGGGAGCGCAAGCGAGCGATCGGCGATGTCCTCGCAGATGGGGAACTCCCCGGGCCGATGGCCGAAGCGCTCGCGGTAGAAGCTCATCAGGTGGATGGCGGGTAGATATGGCTTGCTCTGCACCCCAAGCTCGAGCAACCGCTGCACCACCTCGTCGCGATCGACGCCGCGGGGGAGCTGGACGACGAATACGAACCATCCACGCTGCTCGCGCCCGCGGTCACCGCAGGGGAGCTCGAGGCCGTCGAAGTCCTCCAGCGCCTCCCGATATAGCGCGGCGACACGGGAGCGCTCGGCAAGCATCCCCTCCAGCCGCTCCATCTGGGCGATGCCGATCGCGCAGGCGATGTCGGACAGCCGGTAATTGAACCCCAGCCGGTCGTGGTCCAACCAGCCCATGTCGGGAGCGCGCCCCTGATTGCGCTCGGAGTCGATGCGGGTCTTTATCTCCTGCGAGCCAAGCGTCACCACACCCCCCTCCCCCGTGGTGAGTTGCTTGTTGGCGTAGAACCCGAACACAGCCGGGTGCCCCCGCCCTCCCACCGGGGTGCCGTCGGCATAGGTGGCACCCAGCGCCTCACAAGCATCCTCCACGATGCCAAGCCCGTGGCGTGCCGCGATCACGTCAAAGGAGGCCATATCTGCCGGGAAGCCAAAGATGTGGACCGGTAGAAGTGCCTTAGTGCGCTCGGTGACCGCAGCCTCGGCGGCGGCTGGGTCGAGATTGAGCGTGATCGGGTCGATGTCGGCGAAGACGGGACGAGCGCGCTCATAGAGCACGGCATTGGCGGAGGCGACGAACGAGAAGGGGCTCGTGACGACCTCGTCTCCATCGCACACGCCAACAGCGCGAAGGGCGAGATGAAGCCCAGCCGTGCCACTGGAGACGGCAGAGGCAAATGGCGCTCCGACCAGCTGCGTAAACAAACGCTCGAAATGGGACACGCGAGGCCCAAGCGAGAGCTGGCCCGACGCCAGTACCTCCGCGACTAAACGCTCCTCGAGAGCCCCAAGGACAGGCCGAGCAAGCGGGATCAACTCCGCGTCACGCAAAGCAGGGCCTCTGAGGCGCGGGGCATCCGCTCGGCGGGTGGCCTGAAAAGCAAGGCGACAAATCCCACCCAAGCGGCCGTCCCCCGCCGAGCGGATGACCCGCGCCTCGGGGGCCCGCGTCTCGGAGGCCCTCGCCTCGGAGGCCCGCACTCAGGACACTCAACCGTCACTCCCCCGAGGAACGGCTACCGGTCGCCTCAGGAGCACGCACATCGGATCGCTCCTGAACCCCATACTCGAGCGAGTCCACAAGCGCGTCCCAGGAAGCCTCGATCACGTTCTCGGATACGCCGATCGAGCCCCAAACCCGCTGGCCGTCAGAGGCGTCGATCAGCACCCGAGTGACGGCGCCGGTGCCTTTGGCCTCGTCGAGGATGCGCACCTTGAAGTTGACGAGATCGATGTCACGCAAGTGCGGGTGTGTCTCGCCGATCGCGTCGCGAAGCGCGCGGTCGAGCGCGTTGACCGGCCCGTTGCCCTCGGCGGTGCGCACATAGCGCTCCCCGTCGGGCCCCGGGGGGGCCCAGATCTTGATGGTGGCCTCCGTCTCGACCTTCCCGTCGGCGCGCTTCTCGACCAATACACGCCAGGACTCAAGGCGGAAGAGCGGCTCGTAGTCGCCTGACTCCTTGCGCATCAAAAGCTCGAAGGAGCCGTCGGCGGCCTCGAACTGGAAGCCCTGGTGCTCCATCTCCTTGACGCGCTCGACGGTACGAGTGGCCGCGTCCTCGTCGAGCTCGATGCCGGCCTCCTCGGCCTTCTCGATTACCGTCCCCCGGCCGGCCAGCTCTGAGATGAGGACATCGCGGGAGTTGCCCACCAGCTCGGGGTCGGTGTGCTCGAACGTGGAGGCATCCGCACGGATGCCGGCCGCGTGCAGGCCCGCCTTGTGGGCGAAGGCGTGCTTACCCACGAACGGCTGAGCCGAGTTGGGGGTGCGGTTTAGCAGCTCGTCGAGCAGATGGGCGGTTTCGGTAAGCCGCGCAAGCCGTCCGGACTCCAGGATGTCATGGCCCATCTTGAGCTGGAGGTCGGCGATTATGGTGACGAGGTTGGCGTTCCCGGTGCGCTCGCCGATGCCGTTTATGGTGCCCTGTACCTGCGTGGCGCCCGCTTCGACGGCGACCAGCGTGTTGGCCACCGCGCAGCCCGAGTCGTCGTGGGCGTGAATGCCGAGTGGGGTATCGGGAAGCGCAGTGCGCACATCCTCGACTACCTCCTTCACCCGCGCCGGCAGCGAGCCGCCGTTGGTGTCGCACAGCACGATGCGCTCTGCCCCCGCGGAGGCGGCCGCGCGGAGCGTATCGAGCGCGTAATCGCGATCGAGCACGTATCCGTCAAAAAAATGCTCGGCGTCAAACAGCGCCCGCTTACCCTCGCGCACGAGGAAGGCGATCGAATCGCCGATCATCGAGAGGTTCTCCTCGGGGGAGACACGAACGACCTTCTCGACGTGAAGCAGCGAGCTCTTGCCGACCAACGTGCAGACCAACGCGAACGATTCGGCAAGCACCCGCAGCCCCTCGTCGGCCTCGGCGGCGATATCGCGCCGCCGGGTCATGCCAAACGCGACGATCTCAGATACCGCGAACGACTCCCGCGCCAGCAACCCAAAGAGCTCCAACTCCTTGGGGTTGGAGGCGGGAAAGCCCGCCTCGATTAGGTGAACCCCAAGCAAGTCCAGCGCATGCACGACACGGAGCTTCTCCTCGGCGGTGAGGCTCATACCGCCTCCCCCCATGCCGTCGCGGAGGGTGGCGTCGTAGAGCTCTATGTGGCTCATCAGCCGGTGGGGGTAGGCGCGGACGGCGCCGGAGCGGACACGCTCACCACGTCGAGCCATTCGTGGTAGCGAGGGGAGCGCCCGTGGATGGCGTCGTCGAAGGCTGACTGGAGCAAACGTGTGACCTCACCCGGCTTGCCCGAGGCGATCTTGTGGTCGTCGACCTCCACCACCGGCACCAGCTCGGCGGCGGTGCCCGACATGAACACCTCTTCGGCGAGATAGAGCTCCGCGCGGGCGATGTTGCGCTCCACCACCTTGTAGCCGAGGTCGGCGGCGAGCTGCATGATAGAGCGGCGCGTGATCCCGTCGAGGATCGAGTTGTGGTGGCCGGGGGTGACGATCTCGCCTGCCGCCACGATGTAGATGTTCTCGCCCGTGCCCTCGCACACATGACCGTGGTCGTCGAGCAGGATCGCCTCTTGATAGCCGGCCTTCATCGACTCCACCTTGGCGAGCACGTTGTTGAGG
>JBOGYB010000203.1:0-4164 GCA_050696555.1 Solirubrobacteraceae bacterium
GTACAACGGTCTGGGCTCCTGCTACATCGAGTTCGGGGCAGGTCGCGTGGGGCGCGTTGACGTCGACTTCCTCTCCGGACCGAAACCAACGGGCACATACCACGAGGCTTCGCAGGCGCTGGTCGCCGAGAAGCGCCATTTCGGCTCTAGCCGCCGCGAGCGCTGGTTCAGCCGCTGAGCACGAGGGTCTAGACATTTGTTCGAGCGTGAGCGACGATAGGTAAACAACCGTCGTTGTTCTACCGTAGATAAAACTAGTACGCGCGCGCAAGTAGGGATTCGCCGCACGTAGAGTCCCTCGGCCACATCGTGCGTGCGCGACGCAAAGCACGATGCGAGGATCAATACCCACACCAAACCCCCTCGATTCGCACGATCCGGCGTTTGGGATCATGCAGCGCGACCACGACGCTCGCACGAGCATCGTGTCGGTGCAAGGCGAGCTCGACCTTGCCACGGCACCGCGTCTGAAGTGGATGCTCCTGGATGCGATCGAGACCGGCCACCAGCGGCTCGTGGTGGATCTCACCGACGCTACGTTCATGGACTCCATGACCCTGAGCGTGCTTGTCACCGTCAAGCGCAACCTCGGCGAGGAGCCGTACTTGGCGATCGTGTGCACGCGTGAGAACCTGTTGCAGATCTTCGAGTTCGCCGGACTCGACGGTGTGTTCGCTATCTTCCCTACGCTCGAGGAGGCACTCGCGCACGTGGGGGGAGACGCCGCGAGCGTAAGTTGATCTGGGTAGGCATGGGCATGGCGAACGACACCAGTAAGCACTGGCGAGCTACACGCCCACCGTGGCGTCCCCTCCAGGCAATTGCGCTGGGTTGCTGCTTTCTTGTCTTTGCACTTGTCCCATCTGCCACGGCTCGCTCCGATCGCGGTCATCGTGGGCAGAGCGAACCGTCCCCGAGCGCGGGCGCCGGCCAGCAGGGTTCGAACGGCGAACAGGGCCCGAGCCTTGCTCTCTCCGTGGAAGCCATTTTCTCGCACTCGCATGAACGCCGACAGGGCAAAGGAGGGGGAGGGAGTGGCGAGTGTTGTGTCCCCCAACCTCATGTAGGGGCACCCGCGATATCCAACGGCCGCTCCCACGAAGACCCCTCCGAGGCGCCTGCGGGTACCTCGTCCGACTCGGGCAGAGAACATAGGCACGAACACGAACGCGGCGAGGGCTCGGATGGTCGCGGTCGTTACTTCCACGAAGGCAAGCACTCTCACGAAGGGGACGGAGCCGGCGCGGAGGTCCGCGGCTTCTTCAGTAGACGCGCGCATACCTCCGGCAGCGGAGAGGACACTGACGGGAGCGCCGGGGCGAGCGAAAACCTGGTCAAGGTCGCCAGGCAGAGTCGGGTGCTCTCCTCCTCCTCCTCCTCCTCGGGGCCCTCCGTATCGTCCGTACAAACAGTCGCTCCCAACGCTTCAACCTCAACGAGCGCCGCAACCGGTGTACCCACTCCTGCGGCGACGCCCACCACCGTGACCCCCGCACCGGTGCTGTCCACAACACCGGTCGCTCAGCCCTCGGGTGCGAACGCCAAGCCTCAGGTGGCCTCTCGCTCCGGCAAGGGCAGCCAGCGTGCGCATGCTCGCACCGGCGATCCATCTACGGCTTCGCTCTCCGCGGCGTCGAGCGGAGCCTCGGTGGCGCCCGTAGCGGCAAAGCGAGCTTCTGCCGCGGACAAGGGCAGCAACAAGCGAGCGTCCCACAGGTCGGCCACGCCGGAAAGGCTACCGCCGCTTGTGAAGACGATCACCAAGATCGTCGGCGTCGTACCCGTTGCCCTCTGGGCCCTTATGGGCCTGCTGCTCGCGCTCGCGCTCGCGCTCGCCGTCCGCTCGCGCGTGGCTGCGCTGCGAGCGCGTCGCCTCGACCGCCAGCGCGTGCAACTGCTGGAGGATGTGGGGCTCTTGCAGGCCGCGCTGCTCCCCGTCCCACCTGCCCGGCTCGGCCCGGTGGCTACCTCGGTCGCATACCGCCCAGCCAACGGTCCTGCGGCGGGAGGGGACTTCTATGACGTATTCGCGTTGGAGGACGGTCGGCTGGGAGTGATAGTTGGCGACATCTCAGGGCATGGGCGCCAGGCGCTGTCTCACACCGCGCTCGTGCGCTTCACACTGCGTGCCTACCTGGAGGCTGGTCTCTCGCCGCGCGCAACGGTACAAACCGCGGGCGCCGTGCTCGACGGTGCGCTCGGAGGGGCCTTTGCCACAGTCGTGGTGGCCACCTACCAACCGCGCGATCGCCTCCTCACCTACGCGGGCGCCGGTCACCCCCCGCCGGTCGTGCTCGGCTCCGAGGCGCTCGCCACTCGCACCGCCGCCGGAGCACCCCCGATCGGCACCGGTATGCGCACCGGCACACGCCAGACCGTTGTGTCGGTTCCCGGTTTCTCACAAGTGTGCTTCCACACCGACGGGGTCACAGAGGCCAGGATGGGCTCGGAGCTGTTCGGCAGCGACAGGCTCGCCTCCACGCTCTCCCAGCTCGGGCCGCAAGCCGACGCGAAGGGGCTGCTCGACAGCGTCGCCGAGCAAACCGACGCTCGTCCCGACGACATGGCCGCCTGCCT
Source organism: Solirubrobacteraceae bacterium (assembly GCA_050696555.1). Lineage (GTDB taxonomy): Bacteria > Actinomycetota > Thermoleophilia > Solirubrobacterales > Solirubrobacteraceae > Palsa-744. The sequence goes on from JBOGYB010000203.1 coordinate 2,578, forward strand.
GCTCACCATTGCCGGCGAGGCGCTGCCGCCGGCGATACTCGTCGAGCAGCTCGAGCTCGACGGCGCGGACGGCGTGGGCGATCGCACCGAACGGTTCCTGCTCAGCTGTGGCGTGGAGCCGACGGAGGTGGGAGAGCTGATGTGGGCGGCCGGTGGCGCCGCCGCGCTTGGCGGACCGGTGCTGATGGAGGCGTATCTCGACGAGGGGTCTGTGCAGGTGGAGCTACATCGCGACAACGTCGCGCCACTCCTTCCGCGCCAGGCGCGAGCCGCGATGGGCGCAGGGGGGGCGCGATGAGCGCCGTCTCAGAGCTCGCGCCGGACACCGCGATCGTGTTGGGTATCGCCTCCACCGCGATGCCGTTCGCGCGCACACGCGAAGACGAAGCCGAGCGTTGGCTGCGCGTGCTGCGCATGCACGGCGAAGTCGGCGGGGCGCTACAGGCGCTCGGTGTTGCCGAGGGGTCGCTGCAGCCACACGAGGTCTCCGAGCACCTCACCTCGGTCGATTCCTCCGATCACGATGCGGTGAGACTCGTGACCGAACAGGCCGCTCATATCGCCGCCGAGCGAGAAGCCCGTCGGGGAATCGCCACGACAGACCTGCTGCTGGCGGTGATGCGCGTATACGGCGCCGACTTCGATCGAGTGCTGGAAGCGCATGGCACGAACTGCGACGAGCTCATCGAGCGGCTCGGGGCCGGCGCACCCGCTAGGACAGGCTCCTGAGTCGCGCGCGTCCGCGCGCAGCGCGCACCGCGGCGGTGAGATGCGCCACGTCGTAGGATCCTTGGTGACGCTTGCCGTTGATGAAGAACGTGGGCGTCCCCGCCACCCCGCTTGCATCGGCGGTGGTCACGTCCTCGTCGATCCTCGCCGCGTGCTCGCGCCGGCGTAGCTCCTCCCAGAAGCGCTCCACGTCCAGGCCCAGTCGCTCGGCTTGGCGCCTGAGATCGGGTGCCATGAGCTCACCCTGGTGGCTCAGGAGCGCGTCGTGCATCTCCCAGAAGCGACCCTGCGCCGCGGCGGCCTCGCTCGCCTCGGCCGCAAGCTGCGCGCTGGGGTGCACGTCATTGAGCGGAAGGTGTCGCCACACGTATCGCAACTCGTCCCCGAAGGATTCGAGCAGCTCGCGGATCACCAGCTCCGCCCGTCCGCAGTAAGGGCACTCGTAGTCGCCGTACTCGAGGAGCGTCACAAGCGCTTCCTTCGCGCCACGGACATGGTCACGCCCGAGGTCGATCTCGTCCGCCAGGTCGAGGATCTCCTCCTCGGTGCGCATGATCTGGCGGGCTCGCACCGAGGTCGGCAGTCGCGCGATCGCCCGGAACACGGTCCACGCTGTCGCCGAGGAGAGCAACCCCGCCGCCAGCACCCCCAATGTGGCCTCTTCGAGCGTGCGCCCGTGGAAGGCAAGGCTCGATATCAGCAGCGCCACGGTGAACCCGACTCCCGCGACTGCGCCTCCCCCGGCGGTCGCCGGCCAGCTCAGCACACGCGGCAACCCTCCCAACCGGGGACGTGACGCAACCCACGAGGCGCCAAGGATGCCAAGCGGCTTGCCCACCACGTAGCCCAACACGATGC
>JBOGYB010000204.1:0-4134 GCA_050696555.1 Solirubrobacteraceae bacterium
GCGGCGCCAAGGTCCTGCAACGACACGAGCAGCCCCCGCTCCAGCAGCTCGAGCGAGCACTCCATCAGCTTCTTCTCCTCGAAAGGGTCGCCCACTTGCACCGTGGGACGCTTGTCGTCGTCCTCGCCCAACTCCGCGGAGGCGAGCACCGAGGCGCCACCGATGCCGTCGCGGCCGGTGGAGGCACCGAATAGCACCACCGTGTTGCCCACCCCCACAGCGGCGCTTGTGACGAGCTGCTCGCGTCTGCCGATCCCGAGCGCCATCGCGTTGACTAGGCAGTTCTGCTCGTAGGGGTCCTCGAAGTACACCTCGCCGCCGATGGTGGGGACACCGATCGAGTTGCCGTAGTGACCGATGCCCGCAACCGCGCGGTCGAGCAGGTAGCGGGCACGCGAGCCCTCCCCCCCCGGCACGGGGGGCGATCCGTCGGCGGGAAGCGGCTCGCCGAAGCGCAACGAGTCGAGTACGGCGATGGGGCGAGCGCCGATCGCGAAGATGTCCCTGAGGATGCCCCCCACGCCGGTGGCGGCGCCCTGGAAGGGCTCGACGGCGGAGGGGTGGTTGTGGGACTCCACCTTGAACGCGCACACCAGCCCGTCCCCCAGGTCGACCGCGCCCGCGTTCTCACCGGGCCCCATCACGACGTGCTCACCTTCGGTGGGGAGCGTGCGGAGGAGCTTCTTGGAGTGCTTGTAGGCGCAGTGCTCGCTCCACAAGAGCGAATACATCGCAAGCTCCACCTGGTTTGGTGGCCGCTCCTGCTTATGGCAGATCAACTCGTACTCAGTCTCCGTGAGCCCGAGCGCCAGCGCATCCTCCACCGTGGGGAGCGTGGCGGATTCAGACACGCGCACCTTCTATCGCCATGCGCATGGAGGCGAAGATGCACAACCCGTCCGCGGACCCCGTGAGCTCGTCCACGGCGTGCTCGGGGTGGGGCATCAACCCGAACACGTTCCCCTGCCCGTTGCTCACTCCGGCGATGTCGTGGGTTGAGCCATTGAAGTTCTCCCCTTCCGCATACCGCAACACCACCTGACCGTTCCCCTCCATGCCCGCGAGCGTCGCCTCGTCGGCGTGGTAGCGCCCCCACGAGTGCTTCGCGGGGATGCTCAGGGGAGCATCGGCAGGACACGCGCACGTGAAAGAGGTGTCGGCCTGCACGACATCCAGGTTGACCTGTCTGAAGGTGAAGCGAAGGTTGGCGTTGGGGAGCAGAGCACCGGGGAGCAGTTTCGCCTCGCAAAGGACTTGAAAACCGTTGCAGATCCCCAGCACCAGCCCACCGTCCTCGGCGAAGGAGATCACCGACTCCATCACGGGTGAGAAGCGCGCGATGGCCCCCGCGCGGAGGTAGTCGCCGTAGGAGAACCCACCGGGCACCACGATCGCGTCGACCCCTCTGAGGTCGCGGTCGCCGTGCCACAGCAGCTCCGCGTCACCCACCCGCCGCGCGGCGTACATCGCGTCCACCTCGTCACACGTGCCGGGAAAACGAAGCACGCCGAACCTCATCGGCGCCTCGCTTGCCGCGTCTGATCCGTTTGACGAAAACGCTGCACGCGGGGGCGATCGGTCACCGGTGAGGACGGTCTCGTAGTCCTCAACCCACCCTCCCGCTTCACGTGTCGAGGACTATCTCGTAGTCCTCGACGAGGGGGTTCGCCAAGAGCTTCTCGCACATCGGCTCGAGCTGACCAGGGTCGTCTACGTCAAGTTCCACCAGGCGACCAACGTGAACGTTCGTGGCACCCTCGAACCCGAGCGCGGGGAGCGCTCTTTGCACTGCCTCTCCTTGCGGATCGAGGATGCCCGCCTTCGGGCGGATCAGCACACGCGCTCTCACGCTGTGCGGTCCAGCCACGCCTGAAACGGCTCGCCGGTGATCAGCTCGTACGCCTCGACATAGCGGGCACGTGTGCCCTCCACGACATCGTCGGGGATCGCGGGGGCGGGGGGCTTCTTGTCCCACCCGCTTCCCGCCGCCCAGTCGCGTACGTACTGCTTATCGAAGCTCGGCTGTCCCCTCCCCACCTCGTAGCCTTGCAGCGGCCAATAGCGCGAGGAATCGGGGGTGAGCACCTCGTCGCCCACAACCAACTCGCCGTCCTCGTCGAGACCCAGCTCGAACTTGGTGTCTGCCAGGATCACCCCCCGCTCGCGCGCGTGGGAGGCCGCGTGCGAGTAGAGCTTCACCGAGATGTCCCTCACCTGTTCCATCAGCCCCCGATCGCCGACGAGCTCGGCGGCGCGCTCGAAGTCGATCGCCTCGTCGTGCCCCACCTCGGCCTTCGTACTCGGCGTGAAGATCGGCTCGGGGAGTTGCTCTGACTCGTTCAACCCCCGCGGCAGCTCGATGCCCGACACCTTCCCGGTGGCCTGATAGTCCTTCCAGCCCGACCCGGTGATGTAGCCACGCACCACGCACTCCACCGGGAGCATCTTCAGCTTGCGCACCACCAGTGCCCTCCCGCGCGCCTCGGGGGGGATGCCGTCGGTGGCGGAGAGCATGTGGTTGGCGACGATCCCCTTCGTGTGCTCGAACCAGAACGCCGACAACCCCGTCAGCACCTTGCCCTTGTCGGGGATCGGGGTGGGATGAACCGCGTCGTAGGTGGAGATGCGGTCGCTCGCCACCATCAAGAGACGGTCGTCGAGGTCGTACAGCTCACGGACCTTCCCGCTGGCGATTAGGGGCAGGTCGGCGAGGGCAACGGTCACTTTTCGCGATGCTACCAATGCGAGCGGCCGGCCAGCTCGCCGTCAGGCGATCTCGTCCAGGCGAGCCACGATCTCCGCTGCGTAACGGGTGTAGTGCCCGTAGTCGAAGATCGCGTCGACATCGAGCTCGGACGTACGGTCGTCCGCTCCGAGCAGCATCTTCAACGGCAACCCCTCGTCCCATGCGCGCTGCGCCAGCTCCTGCGTCACGCGATAAGCATCGTCGCGAACCATTCCGGACTCAACCAAGGCGAGTAGAACCCGCTGGGAGAAAAGGGCTCCCCAGGTCATCTCGAGGTTCTCGCGCATCTGCCCCTCGTTGACAACCAATCCCTGCACGAGCTTGATGGCGGTCTGCTGCATGTGGTCGATCAGGATCGTCGAGTCGGGCAAGATCACCCGCTCCACCGAGGAGTGGGAGATATCGCGCTCGTGCCACAACGCCACGTTCTCCAATCCCGACTGCGCGTTCCCGCGCAACACCCGCGCCAGCCCCGTCAGCTGCTCGCTCTTGATGGGGTTGCGCTTGTGCGGCATCGCCGAGCTTCCCTTCTGCCCGGCGCGGAACGGCTCTTGCGCCTCCCTCACCTCCGTGCGCTGCAGGTGGCGAATCTCCGTTGCCAACCGCTCCAACCCCGCACCGGCGAGCGCGATGGCCTGCAACAGCTCCGCGTGACGATCGCGCGCCACAACCTGGGTGGACACGTCCTCGCGCTCCAAACCCAGGCGCTGGAGCACTTTGCGCTCGAACTCGGGGCTCGTAGCCGCATAGGTACCCACGGCGCCCGAGATCGCACCAACCGACACCTGTTGGAACGCCCGGCGCAAACGCTCGGCGTTGCGATGCGCCTCGAAAGCGAACCCCGCGAGCTTCAAGCCGAACGTGGTCGGCTCCGCATGAACACCGTGCGTCCGACCGACGCAAAGCGTCTCCACGTGTTCACGTGCGCGGTTTGCGAGCGCCTGCACGAGAGCATGAGCTCCCGGCACGACCACCTCTCCCGCCGCACGTAGTTGAAGCCCGATTGCCGTGTCCAGCACGTCGGACGAGGTCAATCCAAAATGAATCCACCGTCCAGCCTCACCCGCGCTCGCCGACAGCACATCCACGAATGCAGCCATGTCGTGGTCGGTGACCCGCTCGCGCTCGTTCACCTGCTCCACCCTGAACGTCGCCGCGCGGATCGCGTCGAGCTCGGCCGGTGTGGGCCCCTCGCCGTCACCCAGCAGCGCGGGCAGCTCCTCGCAGGCAGCCACCTCCACGCGGCGCCATGTCTCCATGCGTGCCTCGTCGGCCCAAAGCTCGCCCAGCTCGGGGCGTGTGTAGCGCGCGATCACCCCCTCATTATCGCCGCGGTGTGGATGGTATGTCTCTCGGGGGGTGACTCGCGTGCGCGCGCGGAGAAAGCT
>JBOGYB010000205.1:0-4128 GCA_050696555.1 Solirubrobacteraceae bacterium
TGACTTCTCCATGCTGTGTCCGAGTAACCAAACCGACACGCGCTCCGCTTGCATTTGTCACCGAAATATCGGGGAACCGCCGCGGCCTGAACATCCCCAGCGAGACGATGTACTGACCCGCATCGGGTAATGGAGCAGCGGGTATGGCGATCTGGACGGTACGAGTCCAGCGATGGCCACCGTCGGGCAGAAACGTAAGCTGCTCGACACATCTCTGCGTGTGCTCGGTTGGATACTCGAGCATGCGCGCCAGGCATTGCACTTGTGTTCGAGTAATAGCGTGGGGGTTATCGGCAGGTGAGCCATCGGGCATATGGCCCTCAACCTACACTATTCCTACCTATGGACTTGTGGTGCCTGTTATGGGCACTACAAACTTATTAGTCAGTCGCTGCCTTGACGCTAGGGATACCCATCTCGACCATCAAGTCGAGCGTCTTCAGATAATCCGGGTCATCGTGCCCGACGAATTCGGCGGGATCGCTAGGACGATCCGGGTGTCCGAGTGGGAGGCGCTTCCGCCAATCCGCGCTCCAAATAGCACAATCGCGGTAAGCGGTTGCTCCGAGGAGGATGGGCGCCGGATACTTGCTGTCCGGATCGGTCAATGTGTCTTCAGCATCCTCCTGTAGCGCTCGTTTGAGAGCAGCTTGAAAAGCAACCTCAACCTCCTCCGACTGAAAGCGGAGCGAGACATCTGGCTCTATGAGCTCTGGGGCGTCTAAGCCTGCTGGAATAGCGTCCAGCGACGAGGACACCACGTGCCCTCGTCTGCGACGACGGCCACGGTAGGTCATGACGATGACCGCCATCTTTTTGTTTTGGCAGAGCGCACAGCGCCGGCACCGCTTTGAACCGCCGGAGCGCACACCGAAATCGGCTCATCGCCTGAGCCTCGCGTGGTGGAATGCGCTGCTGGTGTCAAGATGATCGATTGTGCGAGCTGGTCAGCCACCGCTCCAGACGGTCTGTCCGAGGCGTGTGATAGAGGAGCGGCATCGTAGCGAATTGGCCCATCAATGAAAAGTCAACGGACGAATGTCCGAATCGATCCTTGGCGCGCCACAGCGCTAGTTTGGCCACCGGTTCGGACATTCCCCCTGACATGCATCCTGCAGATTAGGATTTCTACCGGACGAGGCTGATTCCTCTCACGAGCCGGCAGCCGGCATTCCACTGGAGCCCGCCTGGGTCCACAGAAGCCTAAGAGTCTCCCGACGCGAAGTCCTCCGGTGTGACCTCGTCGAGGAACTCCTTGAAGCGCTCCACAACGTCCTCTGACTCCTCGACGTTGTGCTCGAACTCGATAGCCGACTCTGCGATGACCTCCTCGGCGGCGAAGATCGGGGCACCCGCGCGCACGGCGAGCGCGATCGCATCGGAGGGACGCGAATCGATCTCCATCTCACGTCCGTTCACACTGAGGGTGATGGAGGCGAAGAAGGTGTTCTCGCGCAGCTCGGTGACCGCCACCTGGGTGCACTTCACCTCGAGCTCTCCCAGCATCTCGCACAGCAGGTCGTGGGTCATTGGCCGCGGGGTGCTCGCGCCCTGGAGCTTCATCAGGATCGACGCCGCCTCGGGATGGCCGATCCAGATAGGAAGAAACTTGTTGCCGTCGACCGTCTTCAACAGCACGATCGGCTGCTTGCCGACCATGTCGAAGCTCACGCCGTAGATGACCATCTCCTGCACGAGATTCCTCCAGAGGGGAGACCCAGAGTATAGGTGCCATCGTGCCCCCACTCCCCACGACGGGGGCGGAAGCAGCGGTGGCGTTAGGCGCGCATCCGGAAGCTCCAGAGCTTGTTGCCGAGAAAGTTCAGAGGTGTGGAGGCGAGCACCGCGAGCGCCTGTGCGGGTACCTTGGCAACGTCGCCAACCTCCACGAGGAGGGTGAGCAACAGCAGGCCGAAAGCGAACGCCACGAGGCTCACGACGAAAAAGCGGATCGCCTGGAAGTGGATCGGGCCGGCGGAGGCGTCAAACGTCCAGTGACGGTTGAGCACGAAGTTGTTGAGGACCGCGACGAGCCACGCGATCACCGCCGCGAGCTGGTAGGGGGTGGAAAGAACATGCACGAACAGGGCATAAACACCGAGGTTCACCACGAACCCGGTGGCGCCGACGAGGCCGAACCGGATCAACTGCAACCAGTTCGCGGGGCGACGCATCCCGTGGAGTAGCCGCATGTGGGGCTGCTGTTCTCCCCCTACGGGCACGTTCGCTGAGCGCACGTCCACGGCGGTGTCCTGGGCGGGCATCCGACCAGGGTATCTCAGGAGGCGGGGACCGGCGTGGTACAGGGGCTCACGGCGCTAGCCTGTTGGCGGTGAGCATCGGGTCCGACAGCACCGTTCGAGGGGGAGCCCCCAAGGGGTTGCCACTCTCGCGCAACGCGCTGATCGCCGCGTTGGCGGTGGCGGCGATCGTGGGAATTGCCGCGGTAGTGCTGATCGGCCGAGGAGACTCTTCGGCCGATCGCCCGGCAAACACGCGCGCAACCAACGTGTCGGCGGGCCCCGCGAGCGCTCCCCACACCGCGGGGCAAGCAGGGAGGAGTCCCGTGCACACCACAACAACAGGAGGAGCACGAGCCGCACAGGGCGCTACGCACACCACCACACCTACCCACCAAGGCACAGTCGGCGCGGCGAGTGCCACGGGAGACAAAGGAGCAGTGGCGGAGGTGCGGGACCCCGAAGAAGCCAAGAGCTTCCCCCTACCGGCCTCGACACAACATCCTTCGGCCTCTACACCGAGCGTGGCGGGTGAAGCCGCCATCGCCGCCGGCGCGGCGTCCGACGCGCAAATTCGCAAGGAGCTGGGGGAAGAGGAACACGCGAAGGCTCAGGAACGGGCGGCGCAGCACAGAGTGCTGACACCCGTGGCGGGGGGCTTCTCAGTAGGGGGGGACGGCACGATCCCCATCCCCCAAAACGTCCCCGAAGCCGTGCAGAGGGTGATCGCGGGTGGGAACGCGATCGCCGACTTCCCCTACATCTGGGGAGGGGGGCACGCGTCGTTCGTTGCCAACGGGTATGACTGCTCGGGCTCTGTGAGCTACGCGCTGGCGGCGGGGGGGCTATTGAACGCACCGCTCGTCTCCGGCGATCTCGCCTCGTGGGGCGCGCCGGGGCCGGGGAAGTGGATCACGATCTACGCCAACGACGGCCACACCTTCATGAACATCGACGGGATGTGGTTCGACACGGCTGGACGCAGCGGGCCGTATGCGTCGCGTTGGCTCGTGTCGACTCCGCCGCTCGTGGGCTACGCCGTGCGCCACCCGCCCGGGTATTAGAGGACCTGCCCGCCCCGCGTGGTTGCGAAAGTCGCGCAGCGGGGAATAAGCGGGCATGTCGATTGGGATGATTGATAGGTCGTGCCCACGGTGAGTCGTGCGCCAGAGCACAAGGCGATTACGCCGGAGACGCTGAAGCGCGAGGCGCTCGATCTGTTCGCGCCGCTCCCTCGCCACTACGACCGTGTGGCGGCCACACTGAGCTTTGGCCAGGACCCGCGCTGGCGGCAGGCGATGGTGGGAATGGTCGAAGCGGGCGAAGAGGATCGCGTGCTGGACGTGGCGACCGGGACGGGGATGGTGGCGGAGGCGCTCGTGCGCCGCTACGGGTGCGCAGTGGTGGGGCTCGATCAGAGCGCAGAGATGCTTGCCGGGGCACAGGCGAGGATCGATAACGACCCGTCGCTCTCTTCCCGGGTGTCGCTCGTGCGGGGGGAGGCCGAGCAATTGCCGTTCGGGGACGAGGAGTTCGATCACCTCACGTTCACCTACCTGTTGCGATACGTGGAGGACCCGGGTGCAACGATGAGGGAGTTGGCGCGCGTGGTAAAGCCCGGAGGGCGGGTGGCGTCGCTGGAGTTCGCTGTACCTGGACATCCGGTGTGGAGGTGGGCGTGGAGCTTCTACTGCCATGTGGGGTTGCCCACCCTTGGGAGATTGGTGTCGCGCGAGTGGGCGCACACGGGGCGCTTCCTCGCCCAGAGCATCCCAGCCTTCTACGAGCGATACCCGATCGAGCGGGTGGTGGAGCTGTGGGGGGAGGCGGACATCGTCGACGTTCACGTCCATCCGATGAGCTTGGGCGGGGGTGTGGTGATGTGGGG
>JBOGYB010000206.1:0-4111 GCA_050696555.1 Solirubrobacteraceae bacterium
CAGTCGAACCGAGACCCGAGGCCGAACCGAGATATAGTTCCCTGGCGGATCCTGGCTTGTCGAGCGTGTGTGCGACCCACAACGACTCACCATCGTCAGCTTCCGGAGCAACAAGAATCTGCCCGGCAAGTTGCGACTGCGGCGGATTAATCGGCGAGAGACGCCAACCATTTGCCGTACGAGTATCGAGATAAAAAGCGCCCCCGAAAGGTATTTCGCCCTCGCCCTGGACCCCGGCGAGCGTAGCAAAACTGCGGATAATCGCCCTTTCCCCGTTGGAGGAGAAGGAGTTCGGGCCCGTCGCGGTTCCATACCCCTCCTTATATGAAGGGCTCACCATCTCGTACGCCCGGCATTCCGGCAGGAACTGACTCCCCTGTTCCTTGCGGATCTGTTCGTTGGGGCAGTTGCCTTCGGATGCAGGCGCTTCGCTTGTGCCGGGAGCGGTCGCGAAGGAGGCGTCGCTTCCCTGCAGTTCGCCCTGGGTATTGGTGACCTCGAACCGGTAGTGATATTCGGTACCGGGTTGCAGTCCGGTCAGTGATGCCGGGATCGAAGTCACGCTCGCCGAGACCTCGACGGGTTCTGTTTCGCTGCCATAGCTGGTGGTCGTGCCGTATTGCACGGTGTATGTGACGGGCAGCCCGCCAGTGTTCAGTTGAGCACTGACATGAGCTGAGCGAGCCGATACGCTCGAAGCTGACTCTTCGCTCACAGCCGGCGCTTCCGGTTCGGTCCTGAACGTCACAGGCGCACCCTGTGCGAACTGTCCTGTCGCATTCCAAGCGCGTAGGCAAACGGTGTATTGCGCCCCGGGTGCGAGCCCCGTGATTTCGGCTTGTACCGCTTCTTTTTCTTGGCCTGTTATGGCGGGGAGTTGTCCGGTGGAGCCTTCGCCTTCGCATTCATTGGCGGAGTGCTTGTAGAGGAATTCGTAGAATCCCGGTTCTTCTTCGCGGCTACTGTTCGGGTTCAGAGTGCCGTGCAGCATCGCGTTGGACGTCGATATCGCGTCCGCGGCTGCCGTTTCCGGCGCTTCGGGTTCAAAGCTCGTCCTAAACGATTCCGGGGTGCTGAGCGTTTCTTCGCCCGCGAGATTGCGCGCGAGCAGACAGACCGTGTACGTCGTATGCGGGGAGAGACCACCGATTTCTTCGCCAACTTCCTGACCATTGAATCCGAACGTCAAACCGCGTGTGCCCTTGCTTTCGCCCGTGCAGGGTGTCGGGGAGACGGCATACAGGAATTCATACGTGCCTTCCTGCGGCGGTTCCGCACCGGGGTTCAGCACCCCCTGCAAGAACGCGCTGGTAGCCGTATGCGATTGCGCTTCGGCGACCGGGGCTTCCGGCGCCGCGGCAAGAGCCGGCGATACCGACGCGACCGCCGCCACGAGCAGCGCGCACACGCTTAGGAGCGTCGCAGTCGCGAGCATTCCAAACGACGCCATGGCGGCGCCGCGTCCTCTCTCAAGCACGCTTTTCATCAGGCCGTTCCCCTCCTCTGGGCTGCGACAGTTGACCCACGGTCGGCATATGTGGATTCCCTTTCCCGCCGACTGTGTTTAGAGAACTCTATCTGATGTTGAGTCTAGTTGTCAATGGCAAAAGTAGACGTGTGCTAAGGATACGGTTGCGGCGCCCCCGTGTCAGGGCGTGGCGCACCTTGCTGGCCTCTTGAGTGCGCCAGCGCTAGGCAGCGACAGCGGAGATCGCCCAAGAACGAAGCCCGGTGTGGGACCGCCCGTGCTAAGCGCGAGCTGCGCGGCGCGGTTCGAACCGGTAGCGGCGGCGCATGAACGGCGAGAAGTGGGGCACCGTGAAGTCGACGACCCCGAAGTCGGGGCTGAAGATCAACCCCTTCTTGATGAGGGAGTCGCGGTGCACGGAAGCGCCAGATCCGCCGCCGAGCAGCTTCGCGACGTCGCCCGAGCGGTAGGGGCCTTCCCCCAACTCCGCCATGGCAGCCATGTAGCGACGCTCCGCCGGGGTCGCCTTCTCGAAGCGAGCATGAAAGAACTCGTCGTCGAGCTTTGCGATCACGATCGGTTCGGCGGCCAGCACGTCGGCCAGGGTGATGGGCGAAGCGGGCGCCATGTTCCAAGCCTCCTTGCCATAAGCCTGGATGAACGCGGGATAGCATCCCGACAACTCGATGATGCGGTCCAGAGCCGCGGTTTCGAATTGCACGCCGTGATCGTTGGCGGGCTCGACCAGCGCTTCGCGTGCCGCCATCTCTGTCAGATGCCCGATCCTCGGATAGGAGAACAAACGCTCGGCATACGACTTCGCCTCGACCATGAGGCCAGGGAGCTGAGGAAGGCCCGTCCCTACCAGCGCAACCGGCAACTTCTTCTGCGATATCCGGTGCATGGCGGCGGCCACCGCCTCGATCTCCGCACGCTTTAGGAATTGCATCTCGTCAATGAGAAAAACAACACCGGTGTCATGCTCTTGAGCCGTCTCCCCCAGCTCGACGAGCAGATGCGTGAGGTCACGCTCGAGGTCTCCGGTCGACCCGCTCACCGCATCGGGGTCGAAGGAGAACTCCACCGTGCCGCCGGTCGATGCGCCCACCTTGAAGCCCTTGAGAAGCCCGGTGAACGACTTGAGCCGCTCGCCGAGAGCCTTACGACGGTCCAGACGCAACAGCGCCTCGTACGCGGCGTCCGCAAGCTCGGATCGGAAGTCGGTGTTCGATCGGATCTCGATCGGATCGGGCGCGATCCACCCCTCCCCGTCCGCGATGCCCTCGAACTCGAGCAACAACACCGTCTTGCCTACTCCTCGCAAACCGAACACGATCATGCTCTGCTCGTTGTGTTGACGGCGAAGACGACCCAGCAGCGTCCTGAACTGTGCCTCCTGACTCTCACGGCCGGTGAGCGCGGGCGGGGGATTCCCGGCTCCCATCGAGTACGGATTGGCGAGCGGGTCCATTGACCAGCAGGTTATCAGGAGTTATCAATCATTATCAAGAAAACTTGATAAGTCGTTATAAGTTTTAGATTTGCGAGGAGACGCTACCGAGACTGAGCGTCAGCCGATCGCGACCATGCGGTCGATCGGCACCCTCGCCCGCGCGGCAACATCGGCGGACACACGCACCTCGTACTTGAAGTCACGCAGCGCGTCGCGGAGCTTCTCCAGCGTGATCATCTTCATGTACACGCAGGAGGCCTCGGGGTTGGCGGGGACGAATCTCACGTCGGGGGCCGCCATTTCAAGCGGGTAGAGCATCCCGGTCTCGGTCGCCACGACCGCCTCGCGGGGGCGACCGGCGTGGGCGGCCGCGTCCTTCTCGGCGTCGCCCGCGTAGCGCAGCATTCCGCCGGTCGAGAGCATGTAAACGCCCTCGGAAGAGATGTCACCGGCGGCGACGTACTCCATGACGCTGGTCGTGCAACCGCACTCGGGGTGGATGAGAAAGTCTGCGCCCGGGTGGGCGGCGCGGGTGGCGTCGATATCCGACGGGCGGATACCCGCGTGGACGTGGCACTCCCCGTCCCACACGTGCATCGGCTTGCCGAGCTCCTTCTCGACGTAAGCCCCCAACCACATGTCCGGGCCAAACAGGATCTCGGTGTCGGGACCGTGGGTGGCGTAGATGTGGCGCACCACGTCAACCGCGTTGGCGGAGGTGCAGCAGTAGTCGGTGAGCGCCTTCACCTCTGCGGTGGTGTTCACGTACATCACCACTACGCCATCTGGATAAGTGGCGCGCCAGTCGGCGAGCTGTTCGGCGTCGATGGAGGCCGCAAGCGAGCAACCGGCGTCCAGATCGGGGATCAGGACGGTCTTCTCCGGACAGAGGATCGAGGCAGTCTCGGCCATGAAGTGCACGCCGCAGAAAACGATCGTGTCCCCCTCCGCGGCGGCGGCCTGACGCGAGAGCCCAAGCGAGTCGCCGACATAGTGCGCGATCTGCTGGATCTCGGGCACCTGGTAGTTATGCGCGAGGATGGTTGCGCGGCGCTCCACAGCGAGCGCACGAATCTCCTCGTGCAGCTCTGCGATCTCGATCGGGCTGAGCGCGGGTAGCGGTCCCTGGTTAGGAATCATCGGCAACGTGTTCATGTCGTCACCTCCAGGATCAGGGACAAGTCAAGGGC
>JBOGYB010000207.1:0-4110 GCA_050696555.1 Solirubrobacteraceae bacterium
AGCGTGTCGTGGTCGGTGAGTGCGAGCAGCTCCACGCCCGCGCGCGCGGCGGCAGCCACGACATCGGCGGGCTCGAGCGCTCCGTCCGAGCGGGTGGAGTGTGATTGCAGGTCGAAGCGCGGTGGCGTGGCTGAGCTTGGGTGGGGCACGGTCGCGAAGCCTACGGGATCGTCGTGGCTACGCCGCGCGAGGGGCGCAACCGCCGGTGCTCTCCCGGTGTGCTTCTGCACGGGTGTCCTCCACCCGCAAAGTCTCGGGGATGAGCCCCAGTTCGGTTTCGAGCGGGGGCTCGACCAACGGGGTGACCTGCTCGGCGACGATCCCACGCAGTGTCCGCACGACGGCGTGATAGCGATCGGCGGAGCCGGACAGCGAATTGTGTCCCCCGTCGCGCGTTTTCAAATGCATGCCGGCGGCGTCGGTCGCGCGCGCCCTTATCGTGGCCTCGTTCCACGTCGCCTCCAGGTAGGCGAGAGCCGCTCCGACCTGCTCGTCCGGGATCCGCTCGCGCGCCTGGACCTGACGCAGCACGGGGATCACCTCGCGGTGCAACCAGAAGTGCTCCGCGTCTGCGCGTAGCAGGAGAGTGATATCCGAGGGTAGTGAGGGATCGAACGATGTGGACATAATGAAAAGCTTTTGCGAACTGCTCATGGCTTCGGCCCCGCCTCCGTTCGGCTTTAGGACCGTGGCCGCACGTTCCACACTTTTCCACCGGGGCGTCCGCGCAAACACAGGGTCGGTCGAACAGTCGGCCAGCTCGGTTGCCGAGGGTAAGGCTTGTGGCGGCGGCACCGATGACGCGCGACTGGGTTCGCGCTCTGAAGGATAGACAGTGGCTAAAGATCGTCGCTTGCGTCCGCCGATGCCTGAACTAGATGTCGATCGTGCACAGCCATATGGTGAGAGTGTCCAGGCACGCCGATCCTGCCTCTCGCGTTCCGGGCCAGCACGCCCGCGCGACGGTCCTGCGACTGCGCATGCGCACGCTTGTGTCGCTTGGTGTGCTGGCGGTTCTCACAACGGTATTCGGGCGTGCGTTGGGGTTGCACAGCGCACTGTTCATAGGCTCCGAGCTGGCGCTGCTCGTGACGATGTTCGTGGTGTCGCGCTACATACTGCCGCTCGTGGATCGCCACGACAGGGGCGCCACCGGCGAGGAGCAGGTGGGTGGGTTGCTGGAGGGTCTACGGGACGGGGGATGGCGCGTGGTTCACGACGCGAGCTTCGGGCACGGCAACATCGATCACATCGCGCTGGGACCGGGGGGGCTGTTCACCGTGGAGACGAAGAGCCATCCCGGGCCTGTGCGGGTGCGTGCGATCCACGGTGCCATCTTGCGGCAAGCCCACGAAGAGCGCGAGACCTTGGAACGGGTGACCGGGGAGCGTGTGGAGGCGCTGCTCGTGTTCAGCCGCGCGTGGGTCGACAAGCCGCTCGCCCGCCGTCGGGGTGTGCGGGTGATTCCCGCACGGATGTTGCCTCGCTATCTGGGGCGTCGCACCGATGCGCTCACCCCCGAGCAAGTCGATCGCGCCCACCGCCGTGTCGTGGCCGCGCTGGAGGCGAGCAGGCAGTAGAGCCTGTTCGGTGGCGCGGTAGGGTTGTGGCGTGGCAACCGCCGTCGCGCAGCCCCCGGTCAAGCCGGCCGAGCCTCTCGTGGAACCCCCCGCCGAGGTGTTTCCGCGTGGTCCCCGAGACCTTCTCGTGGATCCCCTTCGGGGGAGGCATCCGTCGCTGCATCGGGGCGTCGTTCGCGACGCTGGAGATGAAGCTGATGTTGCAGACGATGCTGAACGAGCTGACCCCCAGCCTGCCGGTGCGTGAGGGACGGTGGACGCGTAAGGGGGAGTGGAACCGTAGGCGAGCGATCACGCTCGTGCCGTCGGGTGGCGCGCGCGTGGTGTGGAGTAGGCGCTAGAAGGGGCGGCCTGGGTGTCCTCAGGTGCGATGGGGGCAGGGATGGTTTTTGCTCTTTTGTGGGTGACTCGCGTGCGCGCGCGGAGAAAGGCTGACTCAGCGTACGGCGGGAGTCATCTTGTGCGCGGGGTACCGCCCGGAGCGAGGGGTAGCTTCTCGGGGAGTGTCTGAGTTGATCACCTCCATGGCGAGTGCGACCCCTGAGCGGCTGCTCGAGCGCTTCGGCTTGCAGGCGTTCAGGCCGGGGCAGCGCGAGGCTGTGCAGGCTGCGCTCGACAGAAGGGACAGCCTCGTAGTGATGCCTACCGGTGGAGGCAAGTCGCTCTGCTACCAGCTCCCGGCACTCGCGGGAGAGGAGCTCGTGGTGGTGGTGAGCCCGTTGATCGCACTGATGGCCGACCAGCGCCGCCGGTTGGAGCAGGTGGGGGTGTGCACGGCGATGTTGGCGTCGGGGATGGAGGAGGGTCACAACGGACAGGCGCTGCGGTCGATCGCTTCAGGAGAGGCGGCGCTTGTACTGGTAGCCCCGGAGCGCTTCGCTTCGCGCGCGTTCCGCGAGACGCTGGGGAAGCGCAAGGTGGGTTTGTTCGTGGTGGACGAGGCGCACTGCGTGGCGGAGTGGGGCCACGATTTCAGGCCCGACTACTTGCGGTTGCACGACGCTATCCAGGCGCTTGGCAGGCCTGCGGTGATGGCGGCTACCGCCACCGCCACGCCGCGAGTGGCGGAGGAGATAGCCGTGAGGTTGGGGTTGCGCGATTGGTTGGCGGTGCGTTCAGGATTCGATCGTCCGAACCTCACCTTCGACGTTGTGAGCCTCGAGGGAAAGGGTGCCGTGGAGCGCAAGCGCATGACGCTCCTGCACGTGCTCACCGCGGATCAAGCTCGCCCCGCGATCGTTTATTGCGGCACTCGCAAGCACACCGTGGAGGTCACGGGGATGCTGATCGAGCATGGGATGAAGGCTGTGAGCTACCACGCGGGTATGCCTCCGGAGGCGCGCAGAGCGAGCCAGGAGGCTTTTATGAGCGGTTGCGCGGAGGTGGTGGTGGCGACCAACGCGTTCGGTATGGGGGTGGACAAGGCGGATGTGCGCACGGTGGTGCACTGGGCGGTGCCGACGAGTCTGGAGGCCTATTACCAGGAGGCTGGGCGGGGTGGGCGCGACGGTCTCCCGGGACGCGCGGTGCTGCTCGCGTCGAGGATGGATCTGGGCCGGCTGATCAGGTTCATCAGGGAGCGTGAGACGAGCGTGGAGGATGTGAAGCGGTACGTGGCGAGGTTGCGCGGACGCGCCGTGGAAGGGACGGCGGCTATCGGGCACGGGGAGTTGGATGAGCGCGAACGGGTGTTGCTGTCGATAGCGGAGCGGGCGGGCGCGGTGGAGCTGCAACCGGGTGGTCCGGAGGGGCTGCTGGTGAGGCTTACAGGCGAAGGTAGCCCGCGTAAGGCGTATGAGGCCATCAAGGCGGCAAGGGACAGAGGGTGGGAGTCTTACCGCTCGATCGAGCGGTTCATATCGAGTGGGGACACATGCCGCAGAAGGCAGATCCTCGATCACTTCGGCGACGACGAGCCATGCGGGCCGACCGTTCGCTGCTGCGATGTGTGCGAGCCCGATGGGGCGCTCATGGAGGCATCCTCGCGCGTGGCACCAAGGTCGGTTAAAGCTCGCGGTAGCAGAGGGACAAGTGGGGCCACCGTCGGTGACCCCACGGCGGCAGGTGAGCAGGAGTTGCTCGACCCGGTGGATGAGGGCGACTTCGAGAAGCTCAAGGTATGGAGGTTGGGGCGCAGCGAAGGTAAGCCGGCATTCACGGTGGCGGCGAACAGGACACTCGAAGGAGTGCTGCGGGCACGTCCGACAAATGTGGGTGAGCTGATCGAGGTGAAGGGGATCGGTCCCGCCTTCTGCGAGCGCCACGGCGAGTCGCTGCTGCAGGTGTTGGCGGAGCTCTGAGCGACGCCGCCTCCTGAGCCGCGGCGTCGCTGGCTGCTAACTCGATATGTGAACCCTTCGATTGGAGGAAAAGCTAGGACAATCGAGGGCAAGCAATACACGGCCCGCCTTTGCGCGCTTCCGCATCGGCGGTAAGCAACAAGGTCGACGCGACTACTCGTAGCCGGAGGCACGCAGCGCGGCGAGTGTCACCATGAGCGTCCGAGGGGTTGCACTGAGCGCCTGGAAGC
>JBOGYB010000208.1:0-4077 GCA_050696555.1 Solirubrobacteraceae bacterium
GAGCAGGATGCCGCGCCCGACGCAGCTACGCAGGCGGGTGCGGTAGAGCCCACCGCGCAGGCAAGCGCCCCCCAGGCCCCGGCCACGCCATCGGTGCCCGCGAAGCCCGTGCAGACACAGGTCGAGCGTCCTCGCGACAGCGGAGTGCCACACCCCTCGCTGCACCCCAACCTCGACGAGGACCCCCCTGCGCGGGTGCCCACCCCGCAGGAGCGCCTCCGTCACGCTTTCTCCTCGGAGATCCCCGACAACCTGATGGATCGCCCGGCGCCGCCCACCCGAGCGCCGGTGGAAGACGTGCGTGCGCACGAATCTCCGCGTCCGTTCGGGCAGGCGATGCCCGTGGCACACCCCGTCATTCGCGTCGTTGGCGTCGGCGGAGCGGGCACCAATGCGGTCAACCGCATGGTGGAGGCGGAGGTGGAGGGAGTGGAGTTCCTCGCCATCAACACCGACCTTCAGTCGCTGCAGCAGTCAACCGCCGACATCACCCTGCACATCGGCGCCGAGCTCACGCGAGGGCTCGGGTCGGGGTCTGACTCCAACGTCGGTCGCCAGGCGGCGATGGACGACTACGACCGCATCAAGTCTCTCTTGAAGGGGTCGGACATGATCTTCATCACCGCCGGAGCGGGCGGTGGGACGGGCACCGGCGCCGCCCCCGTCGTGGCGCGCATCGCACGCGAAGTGGGGGCCCTCACGGTGGCGATAGTCACAAAGCCCTTCGGCTTCGAGGGGTCGCGTCGTGCCGAGCAGGCCGAGAACGGCGTGGGAGCGCTCGCCGAGGAGGTGGACACGCTTATCGTTGTTCCCAACAACCGTCTCCTCACCGTGCTCGATAAGCAGACGGCGATGGTGGAGGCGTTCCGCGTCGCCGACGACGTCCTGCGCCAGGGGGTACAGGGGATCTCCGACCTCGTCACCCTCCCCGGTCTCATCAACCTCGATTTCGCGGATGTGCGCACGATCATGTCCGACGCCGGTAACGCGCTGCTTGGCATCGGGATGGGCTTTGGCGAGAATCGTGCCCCCGAGGCCGCGATGCAGGCGGTGGCCTCCCCATTGCTCGAGACCTCGATGGATGGTGCGCGCTCGATCCTCCTGTCCATCACAGGCGGACGCGATCTCTCGCTGTGGGAGGTCAACGAGGCCGCCAAGGCTGTCGCCGAGGCGGCCCACCCGGACGCCAACATCATCTTCGGTGCGATGGTCGACGAAAAGCTCGACGACCAGGTGTGGGTAACCGTGGTGGCCACCGGGTATGGCGCCAAGGCCGCGCTCCCACAGCTACGCGAGCCCACGGGGGAGCCACGCGTGAAGCGCACCACCCCGGGCCGCGAAGGTCGCGAACGCGACATCGGCCAACGTCGCGGCGGACTCTCCGTGAGCGATATGGACGTGCCGGAGTTCATCCCGAACCTGTAGGCGCCGTCAACGCCTCACATATGGCACCCGCTTGGTGACGGCACGCTGAAAACACTCGTGTCAATCTGACCGGTATGAGCGCAGGTGAGAAGGGGGTCGTAGCCGCCGGCCACCCGTTGACCGCCGAGGCGGGGGCACGGGTGTTGCGCGAAGGGGGCAACGCGGTGGACGCGGCGGTGGGGGCGATGCTCACATCGTTTGTCGCCGAGCCGCTGCTCACGGGGTTGGGCGCCGGGGGATACATGATGGTGGCGGGGGCCGGCGAGGAGCCCGTGTTGCTCGACTTCTTCGTGGAGGCTCCCGCGCGCGCCACCGACGGGAGCGCCGCCGAGCTCGAAGCCGTGGACGTGTCCTTCGGGGACGCTGTGCAGGTGTTCTACATCGGCCCCGCCTCCTGTGGGGTGTACGGCACCCCCGCGGGGGTGTGCGAGGCGGTGTCCCGTTGGGGCACGATCCCCTTGGCGGACCTCGTGGCACCGGCTGCGAAGCTCGCCCATGAGGGGGTGGCGATCAGCGGCGAGCAGGCCTACATCGTGAAGATCCTCGGTGACCTGCTCCAGTCGACGCCCGAGTGCGCCGCCCTGTGGGCGCCGGAGGGGAGGGTGTTGCGGGAAGGGGAGGTGTTGCACAACCCCGATCTCGCCGAGGCGCTTGTGCGGCTCGGGAAGGAGGGTGCGAAGCCTTTCTACAGCGGTGACATCGCTCAAGCCGTGTGCGAGTGGCTGCGAGAGCGAGGAGGGTCGGTGAGCGGGGAGGGGCTCGCGGGGTACCACGCGATCGAGCGCACCCCGCTGAGCATGAAGTATCGCGACCGCCAGGTCTTCACCAACCCGCCGCCCTCGGCGGGTGGGACGTTGCTCGCATACTCCCTGGGGTTGCTCGACGCACAACCATCCCCGCCGACGCTCGAGGGGGTGATAGCCGCTATGGAAGCCGCCCAAGGGGAGCGTACCCCCGAGTTCGTAGAGGGCCTCTCAGAGGAGGGATTTTTGGAGTGCTTCCTGTCGTCAAGGCTTGGATCTACGACCCACATCTCCGTGCTCGACGGGAACGGTAGGGCGTGCTCTGTGACGTGCACCAACGGTGAGGGGTCGGGAGTGGTGGTGCCGGGGACGGGAATACACCTCAACAACGTGATGGGGGAGGAGGACCTATCCCCGCACGGCTTTCACTCCCACCCCCCCGGACGGAGGATGCCAAGCATGATGGCCCCCTCGATCGTCACTCGCCACGACGAGGTGGAGCTGGTGCTGGGGAGCGCGGGGTCCAACCGGATCCGCTCGGCGCTGCTGCAAACCATCGTGGGGGTGGTTGACCACGGCTTGCGGGTGCAGGAGGCGGTGAACGCTCCACGCGCGCACTTCGAGGGTGGGATCGTCTATCACGAGCCCGGTATCGAGCCGGCGCTCGAACCATCGTCCCCTGCGGCCGTCGGACGGGGGGAGTCGACGGGGCCGGTGCGCGAGGTGGTGCGCTTCCACGGCCTCAACCTGTTCTTCGGGGGGGTGCAGGCGGTGCAGCGCCGCGGGGGAGAGCTGATCGGCGCGGGCGACCCCCGCCGTGGGGGAGTGGCGGTGGCGGCATGAGAGCTCGATACGGACGGCAGCGCCGGTGGGGTGGCTTCGCCGTGGCTCTGCTCGCCAGTGCGGGGCTCGGCGTGAGTGGCTGCGGTGGGGTGCTCTCGCCCGACCTCTTCATCGTGTACCGCAGCGGGAACGTCCCCAGCGCGAAACTCACAGTGCTCGTAAACGAAGAAGGGGCGGTGCAGTGCAACCCCAATCGCTCCCACCCCGTGATTCACCATCTGAGCGACGCCCAGATAATCGAAGCGCGGACGATTCAGGAAGATTTGCACGACCCCGCTTCGCGCAACGAATCGTTCCCCGCCGCGAAGGGCTCCGTGCTCGACTACTACGTGCGCGATCAGGACGGGAGCGTGCGCTTCGCCGACAACTCCCCCGCCCAGCCCGCGGTGACGCGCAAGCTGGCGGGGTTCGTGCTGAATGTGGCACAGGGGGTTTGCGGGTTGCCGCAGTCGGGCGCCTGATGGTCTTGACATTTGGGTTGGGGTGTGTGTAGGATGTCTCTATCTCGGTGTTTTGTGTGCCGGGTGTTTACATAGGTCGGGTTGTGGGTTGGTCTTCGTGATCGATTTCAACTGGTTGTGACGGGGCCTTGGGAGAGGGACCGGGTCATTTTTGAGAGAGGGTTGTTTTTCGCGTGTTTTCTTTGGGGAATAGCGTGGTTGAGGGTCTGTGTGCTCCTGGCGTGTCCGTAATAGGACGCGTCAGCGTCGCTGACGCGTCTCTCTCTCTCTCTCTCTCTCTCTCTGGTCGAGCCGGCTTCTAGCCGCTAGACCTCCACGCCGCGTCCTGGAGGCGTGGCTAGCTGGGCAACAGGCCTGGTTTGCTGGTTCGCGCTCTCTGCGTGTTTTGTGGGGGGTGTGTTGAGCGTGGCTGCTGTTGCTGGTGTACGTCGCGGGTCTGGGTCTGGGGTTTCGCGTGGGGTTGGTGTTCGTGCGCGCCGCGAGGGTGATAGTGGTGGTCGTGTTCAGGTGGCGCGGATTCAGCGCGCGAGGATTCTCGCGGCGATGTTCGATGTCGCGGACGAGCGTGGTGGTGCTGGTGGTGTGAGTGTCGTGGATGTGGTTGA
>JBOGYB010000209.1:0-4071 GCA_050696555.1 Solirubrobacteraceae bacterium
TCTCCACCACCGCCGCATCGAACGTGCCGATGAGGCCCGCCGCGTGCAGCTCGAACACCGCCTCGTAGTCGAGCTCCGCGTCGGGGATCGTGTCGTAGGCGGCCAGGAACACGAACACAGGTTGATCGGCCATGATGGCTCCTCTCTATGGGTTATCTCCACCGACGCTAGGACAGGAGGGGCGTGGGCGCATCATCTGGATCGGGTGATGAGCCGCCAAGCCTCGTAGAGTGTTCGCGAATGACGAGCCCCTACGAAGACAACCACCAGCCGATCGGGGCAACCCACGCTGCCCCCGTGATCTCGTTGCGGGGGGTGGTGAAGCGCTACGGAGAGATCACCGCCGTGGACGGCCTCGACCTCGAGGTGCCACCCGGTGTGTGCTTCGGGCTGCTGGGACCCAACGGGGCGGGGAAGTCGACGACTATGAGAATGCTCACCGCGCAAACCCTCGCCGACGAGGGGGAGCTGTCGGTGTTGGGGTACGAGCTCCCGCGCGAATCCAAGCAGTCGCGTCTGGAGATGGGAGTGGTACCCCAGCTCGACAACCTCGACGTGGAGCTCACGGTGCGTCAGATCCTGATGGTGTTTGCGCGGCTATACCGCGTGCCCCGTGGGGAACGCCACGAGGCGGTGGACCGGGCAATGAAGATCGCGAACCTCCTCCCGCGTGCCGACACGATCGTGCGAGAGCTCTCGGGTGGGATGCGGCGGAGGTTGTTGGTGGGAAGAGGATTGATACACCGCCCACGACTTGTACTGCTCGACGAGCCCACGGTGGGACTCGACCCGCAGATCCGCCAGGAGCTCTGGTCGCTGATCGACGGGTTGCGAGCAGAAGGGGTGACTGCGCTGATGAGCACCCACTACATCGAGGAGGCGGAGCGACTTGCCGACACCGTAGCGGTGATGAACCAGGGGAAAATCA
Organism: Solirubrobacteraceae bacterium; assembly: GCA_050696555.1. GTDB lineage: Bacteria > Actinomycetota > Thermoleophilia > Solirubrobacterales > Solirubrobacteraceae > Palsa-744. The sequence goes on from JBOGYB010000209.1 coordinate 929, forward strand.
TCGCCCAGGGAACCCCCGCGGAGCTCGTGAAGAGGTATGCGGGAGAGCAGGTGGTGGAGGTGTACGGGACCCCCACCCACCTCGCCGAGGTGAGCGAGCTGGCGGCCGCCAACGGGTGGTCGAGCCGGAAAAGTGGGCCCGCGGTGGCGATCATGCGCGCGGAGAAGCTCAACGGGGAGGGACCGGAGGGCGTGCGAAGACCAGCCAACTTGGAGGACGCTTTCGTGGCGTTGACGGGAGAGGAAATAGAATGAGCGCGCACGCGCAATCCGTGGATACCACCACCGGCGAGTCGCGACGCATCCGCCGCTTGGAACCCGCGGCGCTTGCGGGTGTGATGAGCCGTGACGTGGCGATCTTCGGGAGATACTGGAAGGCCACCACGTTCTCCTCGATCGTGCAACCCACGATCTACCTGCTCGCATTCGGGTTGGGGTTCGGCTCGCTGCTCCCGCACATCGCGGGGGTGAAGTACGAGCAGTACGTCGCCACGGGTGTGGTGGCCACCGCGGTGCTGTTCTCCTCCGCGTTCCCCGGAATGTTCAACACATTCGTGAGGTGGCAGTTCCAGCGCACCTACGACGCGATCCTTGCCGCCCCCGTGGACGCGGAGGAGCTCGTCACCGCAGAGATCCTCTGGATCTCGATCAGGGCGGGGGTGTACGGGATGGCTCCGCTGGTGGTGGGGTTCGCATTCGGCTTGGAACCCACCGCGGGGATGCTCTTGGTGCCGCTCATCGGCTTCGTCACCGGATTCGGCTTCGCCGGGTTCGGGGTGACGGTGGCGGCGGTGGCGAAGACGATCGACAACTTCAACTACATAACGAGCGCGGTGCTCACTCCGATGTTCCTGGTGGCGGGGACATTCTTCCCGGTGTCACAACTCCCGGTGGTGCTACGTACGATCGCAAAGGTGAACCCCCTGTATCACTGTGTGCAGTTGGTTCGGGATGCCTCGCTTGATCGGCTGGTGGCGGAGGATCTGGTGCACGCGGGTGTGCTGGTGGTGTTCGCGGTTGCGATGTGGCGGATCGCTATCTGGCGGTTGGGGATGCGGTTGGTGGACTGAGGCGAGGCGGCAACTCGGAAAGTCCTATGCGAGCCAGCGGGGACGGCGGCCGGATGCTCTATTCAAGCCAGCGCGCTACGCCGCCGTGGTGAGAGCAAGTGCCGCTCCTGGATTCACTGAAGCTGTACGTGCCGTCTTCGCATTCCGCCGTCGCACCCTCCGGGGCGGTGGGGCTGTTCTCAGGACGGCAGACCGTGTTGCCCGCCGAGTTGACATACGTGCCGTTCGTGCATTCTTCGGTCGAGGCGCCGGAGGTCGAAGACGGAGTGCTTTTGTTGCTCGCTTCGGATTCTTCTTCCCCTCGGCGAGCTTCCGCTTCGACTTCCGCCGAGATCCTTTCACGGGTGACGGTGATCGTCTTTCGCGCCCCCCGACGCCCACTGTGAGTGGCACGAACCGTGACATGGTTATCGCCGAGATGGAGTTCAATCGTATTGCTCCAGTGACGCCCGTGAACTGAGGCGCGATGGTGATTGACCGTGACCTTCGAGCCGGGAGTGACCGTTCCGCTGATCCTCGCGCGGGAGCTTTCCGACGAGAAGCTCCCTACGTCGAGGTGAAGCGACACGGACGACGCCACTGTCGCGACCACCGCCGAATTTTCCGCCGCGGACGGTTCACCTTTCGACCCCGCTTCGGCCGATTCACCACAGCCTCCCAGGGCGGTGACTACAGCTAGCGCGACGACGCACACGAAGGGCACCATTCGTCTTGTGCCCATACGATGCCCGGACGATTGGAAATTGCTCTCGCCCAAGGGCCTTAGCTCTCTTCGCGTCTTCACAGCGGTGGGATCATAGCCACATTTCCAATCTTTGGGCATTGACCGAAGATCAGGGGCACGACTTTGCGCCGCCCCTGGCGTCTGTCAGCGACCCGAGATACGAGCGACGCCGTTGACGTCCTCGCCCGCTACAAGGAAGAACTCGCTCTCCGCCCCCTCACGGCGCGCTTCGCGATACGGCCGATACTCGTCGCTCTCATAGAAGGAGTCGGCCGCCTCCTTCGACGGCCACTCGATGATGAGGATGACCTGGGTGATGTCCGCTTGCCCTCCATCTGCTCCACGCTGGTCGATACTGGACTCGAAAAGCAACTCAGGTCATACGCTTATTATGTTCATACCTCGCGGCGAACATACGGATCGGGGCTCTAATGGATCTCTGCGCAGCGATCACTGATAGGCATCTCATTAGCTTTGTCTACAACGGACATCCGCGAATCGCGATTCCGGCTGCCTACGGAAGGCATCAGACGACAGGGAATGTCGTACTGCGCGCCTACCAAATCGCGGGTACGAGCAACTCAAGGACCGTTCCGCTGTGGGACTTGTTCCTCGTCGAGGAGATGACCGACTGTGCCGTTCTGGATAAGACTTTCACGTCCGATCCACCTTCGTATGTGCGCGGGGACAAGCACATCGGCGAAATCTACTGCCAGCTCTAGTCCCAATCCTGTATCCGGCGGGCTAACCGTCACCGTTGGCGACCCACCAACTTCTCGCGACGAAGCGCTTATCGGCGCAACTCACTTCTTTGGCTTCGCGGTGCTGGCAACTTTGGCTAAATCGGCACACAGCTCATCAATAATCGAGTCCCATCTCAAGGCAAGCTCCAGACGCTCGGACATCGATCATCGCCGCGCATTCCAGCACCGCGTCGAGCCTCACGAGCGGATGCAACGCGAGCGAGCTAAGATAGCCATGTGACCACTAAGGTGCCCACATGAAGGTCGTGACCGTCCGGGACTTCCGCGACCATGCGTCTGAGATGTTTCGCTCCGATGATGTGATCCTCGTTACCCGCGAAGGCTCCCCCGCGGGCTTCTTCCTGCCGTGGGATACGCCCGACGTGCCAGTGGAGGTTCGCCGCGAGGTCTTCTTGCGGCTGTCGGAGCAGATCGGAACCGAGCTGGCCACCAAGGGCGTCAGCGAATCAGAGGTCATGGACGATTTCGCTGCCTCCAGAAATCGTCGCTGACGCGAACGTCGTCCTCTCCGCGTTGATCGGCGGCCGCGCCCGCCTATCCTCGCCTCCCCGCACGGCCCGTCGTGTGTCTCAACCCAAGCCATAGC
>JBOGYB010000210.1:0-4066 GCA_050696555.1 Solirubrobacteraceae bacterium
CGTGTTGTGAGCGACGCCCTGCACGCGAGCGGACTCGCCGACCGCTTCCCCACGGTCTTCCAGGTCGAGCCCGCCACGGACACTGTCGCGGCGGCCTAGCGGGCCCGGTTCCCTACGCCTCCAGCGCCAGCTGCTGGTAAGCGGCCGACTGGAAGGACATGCGGTGTAGCGGGGAGACTCCCTGACGTACGATCGCTTCGCGGTGCACTGGCGTTGAGTAGCCAACGTGCTCGGCGAAGCTCCAGCCCGGGTGTAGCTCGTCGGCGTGATGCATGTAGCGATCGCGGGTCACCTTCGCCACGATCGATGCGGCCGCAATCGCGGCGCTTGTCGCGTCGCCGTTTACGATCGGACGGTGGGGACGCTCGAACTCGGGGACGGGGAAACCGTCGGTCAAGCACACCACCTCCTCTTCGATACCGCTCGTCACGCCCCGGATCGCGTCGCGCAACGCCGCGAGGTTCGTCTTGTGAAGGCCCCGTGCGTCGATCCCTCGCACGCACCGCGACACCACCGTTACGCGTACAGCCGTACTGATCACGAGCGGGTAGAGCTCCTCGCGAGCCTCCGCCTTGTGCTGCTTTGAATCGTTCAATGTCGAAAGCGCCCGCAACTCCCGGGTGGTGAGACGCTCGTAATCGAACAGCACCCCTGCCGCCACGAGCGGTCCTGCCAGACAACCCCGCCCCGCCTCGTCCGCGCCCGCTACGAGCCGTACACCCAGCGCGCGGTCAAAGGCGAACAGTCGCTGTCCGCTTTTGCGCCGTGCGCGCCTGCGTGCCGCGCGCTTGGAGTAAGGCGCCCGAGAGGAGGCTTTAGAGGATGCCGATACGGTCGGGAGGCCAGTAGGTGGCGAAAGCCCCTCCGATGATCCAGCTAGTGGGGACGGGACCCCAGAATCTGCTGTCGTCCGACTCGCCACGGTTGTCCCCCATCATGAACCAATGACCGGCGGGAATCGTGATTGGCGTCGGAAAGTTGCACTCCGAGTTGCCTTCGCATGGCGCGATATACGAGTCTGACTCGCGCTTGCCGTTGCGGTAGGCATGGCCTTCCTTGATGAACAGCTTGTCACCCGGACCCGCCACGATCCGCTTGATGAAGTTCACGCTCCCCTCCTGTGGCTCGGGCGTCGAGCAAGCCGCACCACCCGGAGTCACCATGTGCGGCGCCGGTCCACACACCTGCTGTTCGGCGTCCCTGGGCGGATGGAACACCACGATCTCACCCACGTGAGGACCATTGAAATGCATCCCAAGGCGGTTCACGAGCACCCGTTGGCCCACCTTCAACGTCGGTTCCATCGACCCGCTGGGAATCCGGTATGGCTTCACCACAAACGCCTGAATCGCCAGCGCAAGCCCCACCGCGACGAGCACGATCACGATCAGCTCGACGATCGAGTTGGTCCTCGACTTCTGCTCGCCCTTGCCGCCGGCGGGCTTAGCCGACGCTGGGTTGGCCATCACGCCGCTGCGTCGTCGGGGGAGGCGTCGTCACCCGCGGAATCAACCTCCGCGGTTGCCTCAGCCGGCGAGTCAGTGCTCTCCGCGCCGGCCGCCTCAGCGGTCACGCCCTCCCCCTCGCCGGGGGCGTCGGGCGTCGCCTCGGCCACGGCGGTTGACTCCTCGCCACCGCCGGCAGCGGTCTCGACAGTCGCCTCAGACTCCATACCCTCGGTCTCGAAAGCCGTCTCCTCCGCTGTCGCCCCCTCCGCGTCGGTGGCTTCGGTGGGTCCGTACAAGAGGCCCGACTCCACCGCCTCCTCGGGACCTGTGTAGCGGCGCTCGCGTACACGCGCCCGCTTGCCCACACGATCGCGCAGGTAGTAGAGCTTTGCCCGCCTGACGTCACCCCTGGCGGCTACCTCGATGCGCTCGATCTTCGGCGAATGCACGGGGAACATGCGCTCCACCCCTACCCCGAAGGACTGCTTGCGCACGGTGAATGTCTCGCGCGCACCGTGGCCCTGGCGCTTTATGACAACACCCTCGAATACCTGGATGCGGCGACGGGTGCCCTCGATCACCTGAAAGTGCACCTTGACGCGATCGCCCGGGGCGAAATTTGGGACGCGGCGCAGCTGCGCACGCTCAATGCTGTCGATGACAGTGCTCATGGAAAAGAAGCGTCGTGTGGGGCGAGAGTCGCCACACTGCCCGACGCGCCCGCGAATGGTAGCGAACGGCGCTCCCTGGGGCGCAGGTGGTTCAAAACAGGCGGCTCGCAACCCGCGACTTGAGTAGGTGACTTACGTAGGTAGCTCGAGGCCGGACCTCCGACTTCAGCACGCAAGGTCTACTCCGGCGCCCCTTCTCCGCGGCCACGACTTTGCTGTAGCCGCCACTCCCGGATGCGTTCGTGATGACCGGAGAGCAATATCTCAGGCACCTCCCACCCGCGATACTCGGCGGGACGGGTGTAGTGGGGATACTCGGGAGCCCCCCCAAGCACCTCGCTGAAAGACTCCTCGACCGCCGATTCCTCATGGCCGAGTGCCCCCGGGAGCTTACGCAGCACCGCGTCGCACACGACCATCGCCGCCACCTCCCCGCCCGAGAGCACATACCGCCCGATCGACAGGGCCTCGCCCGCAAAGTGCTCCACGATGCGCTCGTCGAACCCCTCGTAGCGCCCGCACAGCAACGTCAGCGCCGGCTCCTCGGAGAGCTCGCGCACATACCCCTCGTCCAGCACCCTCCCGCCCGGGGCGAGTGCGATCACGCGCCTGCTCTCCTTCACGAGCGTCGCATCCATCCCGTAGTGGGCGCTCAGCGCCGCGTCCATCACGTCCACACGCAACACCATCCCCGCGCCTCCACCGAAAGGGGTGTCGTCCACCTGACCGCCGCTCAACGGGGTGTGCTCGCGCGGGTTCACATACCGCAGCCGCGAACCCCCCTCCAGCGCGTTGCGCACGTGCCGCTGACCCTCGAACCACTGGAACCACTCGGGGAACAGGGTGACGATGTCGATCTCCATCACCCCTCCTCCACAAAGCTCATGTCCACGTCGATCCGTCGGTTTGCCATATCCACCTCGCGGATCGCGTCGCGCACGAGCGGGATGAGCATCCCCTCGGGCACGCGCCCACCCGCTGCGGGGGCCTCCCCGCGATCCGCCACTCTCCGCACTTCGAGCGCCTCGCACGAGGGGAGCTCCAACAATCCGCTCACCACCCCAACGACCCGCTCCCCGTCCACGACCTCACAGCCCTCCAGGTCTGCCGCCCACCACTCGCCCTCCCCGAGAGACGGAGCGTCCGCGCGTGCGACCGTCAGCTCCATTCCCCGCAATCGCTCGGCCGCGTCGCGGCCATCGACCCCCCGCAGTCGCACGATCGGACGCTTGTCGGTCCCCGCTCGCCGCACGATCTCGGTTGCTCGCCCGTCAAGCACCACCGCCGTACCCAGCGTGAGCAGACGGGGACGGGTGCCCGTCACATAAAAGCTGCCGTCAAGACCGTGCGCGCGACCCACACGACCCGCGGACATCGATTGCGAGTCACCACTCGCCCCCACCACGGATTCACCTAGTCGACGATGTCAACCAACACACGGCGCTTCGCGTTCACCGCCGCCGCCTTCACCACGGTGCGCAACGCCTGCGCGGTCCTACCCCCACGACCGATCACCTGGCCATAATCGTCGTCGGCAACGCACAGCTCCAGCACAACTGTGCCGTCGTCCTCCTCGAACTGCTCCACCGACACCTCTTCGGGGGTATCCACCAAACCCTGCGCGAGATACTCGAGCAGCTCCCTCATTCTCTCCTCAGCCACAGGGTCGTCTCCTCGCCCGTACAGCCGCGTTCAGGATGTGATGCCCTGGATGCGCAGCAGCTTGCGCACAGTGCCCGACGGCTGCGCTCCACGCGCCAACCAGCTCTTCGCGCGCTCCTCGTCGATCACGATCGTGGAGGGATCGGTCTGCGCGTTGTAGTGCCCGATCGTCTCGATCACACGACCATCACGGGGAGAGCGCTGGTCTGCAACCACCACACGCCACACTGGATTCTTCCTTGCGCCCACACGCGTGAGCCTCAGTCTTACCGACACGTTTTCCTC
>JBOGYB010000211.1:0-4055 GCA_050696555.1 Solirubrobacteraceae bacterium
TATCTCATCTGCTCGCGCTACGACACCGTCTGGCACGTCATGAATGTCGCGGTAGACGTCGATCACCAGCACAAGGGCGTCGCCTCTGCGTTGCTTGCCGAGCTTTACGCGCGCGTCGACGACGAAGCTGCCCGCTTCACACTCGAGGTCCGCCGCTCCAACGACGTCGCCATCCACCTCTACGAGCGCGAAGGCTTTCGGGCCGCCGGCCTGCGCCGTCGCTACTACCAGGACAACGGGGAGGACGCGCTTGTCATGTGGCGCACCCCGGGTACCCTCTCGGGCTCGCTCGACGACGTTCCCAACCCGGGGCCCGTATGACGCTCTGCGCCGTGTCCGCTCGTATGGTCGAGCCGGAGGTGGAGGGGGAGCGATGACCATCCTCGCCCTCGAGACGAGCTGCGACGACACCTGTGCCGCCGTCGTCGACGGTGACGGCACGATCCGCTCCAACGTCATCTCTTCTCAACGTGCCCACGACCGCTTCGGCGGTGTTGTCCCCGAGATTGCCTCCCGTCACCACCTCGAGCTCGTCAACGTCGTAGTCGACCAGGCCCTCGCCGAGGCGGGTCTCGCGCTCGATGACGTTCACACGGTCGCCGCCACGCAGGGCCCAGGGCTCGTCGGCGCGCTGCTCGTAGGCTTTTCCACGGCGAAGGCCCTCGCGGCCGCGCGCAAGCTCCCGTTTGCGGCGGTCGACCACCTCCAGGGTCATGTCGCCGCCAACTTCCTCCTCCCTGAAGGCAATGGTGGGGGAGATGCCTTCGAGCCGCCCTTCCTCTGCCTCATCGCCTCCGGTGGGCACACGCTGCTCGCCCATGTCTCTCACCGCGATGGGTTCGACACGCTCGGTCGCACCCTCGACGACGCTGCCGGCGAGGCTTTCGATAAGGGCGCCCGCATGCTCGGGCTCGGCTTTCCCGGCGGCCCAGTGCTCTCCCGACTCGCCGCTGCCGGCGATCCGCAGGCCTTTGAATTTCCCTCCTCAGGGTCTCGCTCACGCGGCGGTCGCAGCGCTACCAGCGCGTTCGCCCGTTCCCTCGATTTCTCGTTTGCGGGTCTCAAGACTTCGCTGCTCTACCAGCTGCGTGAGCTCACCGACGAAGAGCAACAGCGGCGAGCCCCCGACCTTGCCGCCTCCTACCAATCCGCCATCGTCGACCATCTCATGCTCCGCGTCTCCCAGGCGCTCGAGCTAACCGGGATGGATCGTCTCGCGGTCGGTGGCGGCGTCGCCGCCAACCAGGAGCTGCGACGGCGTCTCGCCGCGCTTCCCAACGTCACGGTACACATCCCCCCGCCGGTCCTCTGCACCGACAACGCCGCCATGATCGCCTCCGCTGCCCGCTTCTCCCCGACCCTCTCCTACCCTGACTATCTCTCACTCGACGCCTACGCCACCGGAGAGCGCCCATGTTGAGCATCGCACGAGGCTGCCCCCACTGGACGCGGGCGCGGAGCGCAGCTCGCCCGCAAAGGGACCCCCGTTGGTCGTCCTAACCCTCTATACAAAGCCCGATTGCCACCTGTGCGTCGACGCCCATGCGGCACTCACCCGGGTTGCCTCCGATATTCCGTTTGAGCTGCGCGAGCTTGACATCACCACCGACGAGCGCCTCCATCGAGAGTATTTCGACCGGATACCTGTCGTCGCCCTCGAAGGCGAGGAGCTTTTCGATCACTACGTGCAAGAGGACGTTCTGAGGCAGCGTCTAGCGACCATCCTCTAGAGTCACGCACCCATGGTTTTCAACGAATTGACGAATCCCATCGACACGACTTATGAGGACGATCCCCACGCGCCCGACAGACTCTCCTTGGGGGTCGCCGCGCGGCTCTCTCGCTACCTACAGGTCCTCACTCAAGCCAAGAAGATGGGCAAGGAGACGATCTCCTCGCAAGAACTCTCCGACTACACCCACGTCAACTCCACTCAAATCCGCCGCGATCTCTCAGGTTTCGGCAAGTTCGGCAAGCGCGGGGTGGGCTACAACGTCGAGTCCCTCGTCTCCCAGATCCGCAAGATCCTGCGCACCGCCGGCCAGCACAACATCGCCCTGTTCGGCGCCGGTCACCTGGGGAAGGCCATCGCCTCCTCTGACATCTTTGCCGACCACGGCTTCCGCGTCGTTGCCATCTTCGACGTCGCCCCCTCCAAGGTCGGCACGAAGGTTGGCCCCCACACGGTCCGTCACACCTCGGAGCTCCAGCAGCTCGTCGAGGACGAGGACATCGTCGTGGGTGTTCTCGCGGTTCCCACCGCCGCCGCCCAAACCCTCGCCGACCAGCTCGTCGCCGCCGGCGTCAAGATCATCTTCAACTACTCCGAGTCGCTGCTCGCGGTCCCCCCGGAGGTCACGGTCCACACATCCTCCCCTGCCGTCGATCTGCTCTATGCGCTGTACTTCTATTTGACCTAACCCGGATGCCCGGGGCGATGCGTCGCGCTTCCTAAGCTGGAGGACCGCGGCCCACCTCGCCCGCGCTACCCCGGACGCCAAACCTTGGCCCAAACCGTGACCCGCCTAGATCTCGATAAGGCAGTTGAAACGTTCGCGCTCTCCACCGACTTCACGGTTGGCTTGGAGGAGGAGTTCGCGATCCTCGACCCCTCCACCCTCGACCTCGTCCCCCGCTTCGAGGAGCTGCGTGACCTTGCGCTCCTGCGCGATCCCCTGCTCGGCGAATCCATCACCGGCGAGCTCATTTCCTCGGAGATCGAGATCGTCTCTGGCGCCGGCTCCAACTTCGTCGATGCTCTCTCCCGCCAGCGCGATCACCGCCGCCGCCTGTTTGCCCTCGCCGGCTCCGAGGGCGCTTCGCTTGGTGCTACCGGCACGCACCCCTGGGCCGACTACCGCGAGCAACCCATCATCGACACCCCTCACTACAAACGCGTCGAGGAGGGGCTCAAGTACGTCGCGTGGCGCAACAACACCTTCTCCCTTCACGTCCATGTCGGCATCCGCGACATCGACCGCGCCGTCCGCGTCTGCGATCGTCTGCGCCCGCTCCTCCCGTTGTTGCTCGCTCTCTCCGCCAATTCCCCCTACCTCGACGGTCGCGATTCGGGTCTTCACTCGGCGCGTACCCAGTCCTTCACACGTAACTTCCCCCGCTGTGGCATCCCCGACCCGTTCGGCTCGTGGGATGCCTATCGCGACTACATCGAATTCCTCCTTCGCACCAACTCGATCGTCGAGTTCACCCAGGTCTGGTGGTCGGTTCGTCCCCACTTCGAGTTCGGCACCCTCGAGGTCCGCATCTGCGACGCCCAGTCCACCGCCCCCGAGTCCGATGCGCTCGCCTCGCTGATCGTTGCCTGCGTCGCCCAAGCCGCCCGCGACGTCGACGAGGGTGTCCCCTTCGCAGACCCCCCCCAACGTCTGGTTGAGGAGAACATGTGGCGCGCCATCCGCTTCGGCCTCGACGGCCACATGATCGATCTCGAGCGCTGTGAGGAGTACCCCTCCGCCGCCGTAGTCGAACGGCTGCTTGCTTGGACCGAGCCGGTTCGTGCGGAGCTGTCACTCGATCCCGTCTTCCCCGACCGCAACGGCGCCCAACGGCAGCGCCGCCTCATCGATGGTGGTGCCACCCCCGAGGAGGTCTACTCCGCCTCCGTGCGCGACACCCTCGACACCTATTCACAGGAGGTCACTGTCTGAATGTCCCACCCGCACCACTCTCAACCCGAGGGACCCGACGCCGCCCAGCCGAGCGACGAGGAGATGCGCGCCGCCTACGAAGCTGAGCTCAACCGCATCACCTCCACGGAGATGATCCTGCAAACGGCGGTCTCGCTGCTCAATATCGGCGGCCGCCGGCTTGGGCTGGCTCGTCCGTCTGAGCCGGGTTCCCCCGCAGCCGGCAGCGACTCCCCCGCTGGAGGCGATCGCGACCTCGAGCAGGTCCGCGACGCCATCGATGCCGTCCGCGCCCTCATGCCGATCCTGGAGCGCCGCATGGCTCGCGAGCTATCGCCCCTACGCGACGCCGTCTCCCAGCTGCAAATGGCCTATGCCCGTGAGGTGAAGAGTGCCCAGGTGTCACCG
>JBOGYB010000212.1:0-4037 GCA_050696555.1 Solirubrobacteraceae bacterium
CGCGCGAGTCATCCCAAAACGGAGATACCCCACCCTCTCCCCTCCCTGCGAGCACCATCGCCGCCGACCCCGCGGTGAGCGCGCAGAGAAACGCAAGCGCTACACCCACCACCAGCAGCAGGCCGAAGCCACGCACCATCGGCACCGGTGAGAGCATCAGCACTAGCAGTCCACCGACGCTTGCAAGCGCCGCCGTGGCGATCGCCGGAGCGCCCTCGACGGCGGCGTGACGCACTGCTTCGAGCGTATCCGCGGCGCCCGCTGCATGTGCCTCGTGGATACGCGATTGGAACTGGATCGCGTAGTCGACCGAGAGCCCGACGAGCACCGGAAGCACCGCGACCGAGGCCATCGTGAGCGACGCCCCCCACAGCGCGAGCGCTCCGAATGTGAGCGCAGCGGCGAGCACCGCGATGGCAAGCGGGAGCAGTCGAGGGCGGCCCTTGAAGATGAGCGAGAGCACAACCGCCATGACGAGCAGCACGGCGACGAGCAGCAGCTCGATCGAGCGTGTGATGGAACCGGTGAGATCGTCGACGATGACGGGCTCCCCCGTCACCAGATAGCTCTCGCCGTTCTGGAGGCGCCACTGGGGCATCGCCACGGCCTTGCGGATCAAATCGATCGCGTGCGAGCGCTGGGCCTCGGAGAGTCCTGCCTTCAATCGCACCGACACGAGCGCCGAGTCGCGGCTGGGGAAGAGATAGGCAAAGCGCTGCTTGGGGGTTCCGGAGGGCTTGGCGGAGTCGAACACCACAGCGGAGACGAAGCTGTGATCGTCGAGCGTCGGCGGCTTGTTGAGGCCGTAGCGAATCGCCAGCGCACTGACTTCCGCCGCGAAGCCCGCCATCGTGGCCTTGTGCGCGGATTCGCCGAGTGTGGTGGCTTCCTGTGCTGAGAGACCTCGGGCGATCGCCCTGGAGTACACGGTTTTCTGCGCACGCTTGGCTTCGGCTTCGGCGTGCGCGCTCCTCGAGGCAAGCGTCTGGTCGATCTGGACCGCCGCCTCGTTGAGGAAGGTGCCCGGGCCGAATACGACCTTCACGGCTTTGGCATGGGCGAGCCGGTCGCACGGTCCACCGGCACCACCCTCTTGTGCGAGCGCGGAGGTGGGCACGTTGCCCGAGAGGCAACCCTCCAGCCCCACGAGGCGGTCGACGTCGGAGGAGAGGACGAGCTTGCGCAGGTCACCCTTGATGAGCACCTCCACCGGCTCTTCGCCGAAGCGGGAGTAGAAGCGTTGAGTGCTCTTGTAGGCGGAGCTGGAGCGCCCAACCAGGGTGTCGGTGGCAGCGGTGGGGCGCAGGCCGAGCGCTGCCACCGCACAGCCGACGCCAAGCGCGGCGAGCAAGCCGAGCGTGAGCAGCGGCTTACGCGCCGCACGCAGCGCCAACCCTGAGAAAACCCTCCCTGAGGTCACGTAAGGAGGCTAGCGCCGCGTCCGGTGACTACGCGCCGGACGGCGACGACTACTCCATCCCGAGCGGGCCTTGGGACTCGCCCGAGAGGAACTGGCGAACGAACGGATTCTCGGACTCGAACAGCTCGGCGGCGGGACCGGATTCGACTATGCGCCCGCGCCACAGCACCGAGATGTGCTCGGCGACGCGGCGGGCGGACATGATGTCGTGGGTGATCACCACATAGGTACCGCCGTTCTCTTCGTGGACCTCTTTGATGAGTTCGCACAGTAGGGCGGTACGTACAGGGTCGAGCCCCGAGTCGGGCTCGTCGAACAGCACGATCTCTGGGTCGAGCACCAGCGAACGGGCGAAACCGGCGCGCTTGCGCATGCCCCCGGAGAGCTCGTTGGGCATCTTCTCGCCCGCGTCGCCAAGGCCGACCTCGCGCATACGCCGGCGGACGATCTCGGCGATCTCCTCTTCCCCCTTCTCGGTGTGCTGGCGCAGCGGGAAGGCGATGTTGTCGTAGAGGTTCATCGAGCCGAAGAGGGCACCATCCTGAAAGAGCACGCCGAACTTCTTGCGGATCTCGAACAGCTCGGCGTCGGGGAGGCTCGGGATCGAGCGGCCCTGCACGATCACGTCGCCCTCGTCGGGATAGAGCAGCCCGACGATGTGCTTGATGCATACCGACTTGCCCGTGCCCGAGGGACCGATGATCATCGAGATCTGGCCTTCGGGCAGGCTCATATCGAGGCCACGCAGCACGTGGTTCGATCCAAACGACTTATGGACACCTACGAACTCGATCGCGTCGGGCACGCCGCTGGGGCGGTTCTGGCCGGTGTGGAACTCGAACTCGGTGTCCCCGCCGTCCCCTCTCGTAGAGACCTCTTGCTCGTTCTCGGCCACGCTCACCCCCCGATCGGGGCTTTCGGGTTGGCGCCCCAGAAGACTTGGGTGCCAACCATTCCGATCAAGTGCACCAAGATTATGTTCAAGACCATCGACTTGGCGGTGGCGGTGCCCACGCCCACGGGCCCACCACTGGCGTTGTAGCCGTAGTAACAGCCCACGAGCACGATCGCAGTGGCCATGAACATGGCCTTGATGAGGCTGTACATGAAGTCTGGTGGGTTTTGGAACTGCCAGAAGATCAGGAAATAGCCACCCGCGGAGACCGTGGCGACCTGCTGCACCACTGCGATGTAGGAAGCCAGGAAGGCGGCGCCGACGCCCGCTAGGTACATGAAGGGAAGCACCACCCAAGCGGCGAGCAGGCGTGTGGCACAGAGGAACGTGAGCGAGTCGATGCCCATCACCTCGAGCGCATCGATCTCGTCGGAGATGCGCATTGCGCCGAGCTCGGCCACGATACCCGTGCCGACCTTCGCGGCCATCATGTAGCCAAAGGCATAGGGGATGATCTCGCGCAGGTCACACCACGCCGTGAACACACCCGCATAGGCGGGGGCGCCTTGGGCCTCGAGGAAGTAGGCGCCCTCGATGCCGCACTCGAGGCCCAGCACGAACATCAGCGACCAGATGATGAGCGTGGAGGACACGATCAGAATGCCCGACTGGCGCAAGCCCTCGCCGAAGAAGCGAAAGACGCGCAGACCCCAGACGTCGCGCACGATATTGCCGCTGAAGCGGCCGATCTCGCCTGTGGCCGCGAGCCATTCTCGTGGAGTGACGAGCAGTTCGCTTTGGGTGCTCACTTGATCACCAGGATGTTGGGGTGCGTGGCTAGCAGCGTCTGGGTGTAGACGTAGTCAAAGGAGAAGATCGCAAGGAAGGTGATGACTACCGCCTGGTTGACCGCGCGCCCTACGCCCTCGGCGCCACCGGAGGCGGTCATGCCCTTGTAGCAGCAGACGATCGCGATGATGGCGCCGAAGATGGTGGTCTTCAGGGCCGAGCCCCACAGGTCGGTGGTGGAGGCATTGGCGAACAGCGTGTCCCAGAAGGGGCCGAGCGGCTGCCCGTTGACGAGCTCGGCGAGGATGCCGCCGAACAGACCGAAGAGGATCGCGTAGACGTTGAAAAGGCCTGTCACGAGCATCAGCGCAAGGAAGCGCGGGACGACCAGATTCTTGACGGGGTCGACACCGAGGACCTGTAGCGCGTCGAGCTCCTCGCGAATCTTACGGGCGCCCAGGTCGGCTGTGATGGCAGTGCCGGCTACGCCCGCGAGCACGATCGCCGTGACGTTGGGACCGATCTCGCGGATGGCGGCGAGCACGAAGATACCTCCGAGGCGATCCAGCGCGCCAAAGATCGTGAGGAAGTTGGCGGCCTGCAAGCCGGGCGCGGCGTAACAGATGGCGACCGTAGAGATCAGCAGCGGAAACCAACAGAGACGCAGGGCGAAGAGGAACTGCGAAACGAACTCACCCCCGTACGGGTAGGGGGGCCTGAGGGCAGAGGAAATCGTCCTGCCGGTCAGGATCATCATGTCCCCTATTTCCTCGAGCAGGTTCCTTGTCGGAAGGAAAGCCCGCTCAGCGGCGCTGCGAACCATCTCGATACCCCTCCTCAGGCGAGGATCGTGAACGCCTGCTCAACTCTACGTCATCCGCAGGCTGGACGCCACCGGCCTTGGTAGGCCGAACGCCACGAGCGCTGATATCG
>JBOGYB010000213.1:0-4029 GCA_050696555.1 Solirubrobacteraceae bacterium
CGAGTGGCAGCGGGAGTTCGAGCAACGCTTTCCCTACACGGAGACCGCCGACCAGCTCGAAGCGATCGAGCTTGTGAAGGCGGACATGGAAGCCCCCCGTCCGATGGACCGGCTCGTGTGCGGCGATGTGGGGTACGGCAAGACGGAGGTGGCGTTGCGCGCGGCGTTCAAGGCCGCGGGAGACGGCAAGCAGGTGTTGATGCTCGTCCCCACGACCATCCTTGCCCAGCAGCACTACGGCACATTCTCCGAGCGGCTCTCCGACTACCCACTCACGGTAGACCAGGTATCGCGCTTTCGCAGCCAGGCCGAGCAGAAGGAGGCGCTCGAAGGGTTAGCGAAGGGGGGCACCGACATCCTGATCGGCACCCACCGCGTGCTCTCCCGTGACGTTCGCGCAAAAGATCTTGGCCTGGTGATCGTGGACGAGGAGCAGCGCTTCGGGGTTAAGCAGAAGGAGCTCCTGCGCCAGCTCAAGCTGAAGGTGGACGTGATCTCGATGTCCGCCACCCCCATTCCCCGCACCTTGCAGATGTCACTCGCGGGGTTGAGGGAGATCTCGGTGATCGAGACGCCCCCGGAGGGGCGCAGGCCGGTGAAGACCTATGTGGGGGAGTACGAGGAGGAGCTGGTTAAGCGGGCGATTATGCGCGAGCACGACCGTGAGGGGCAGGCCTTCTTCCTGCACAACCGCGTCGAGTCGATCGAGGACACGGCCGAGCGCCTGCGCGCGCTGTGCCCGGGCGTGCGCTTCGCGGTGGCCCACGGCCAGATGGGGGAGGGGGAGCTAGAGGCGGTGATGATGGACTACCTGCAGGGAGGGGCCGACGTGTTGGTGTGCACGTCGATCATCGAGTCGGGCATCGACATACCCCAGGCGAATACCCTGATCGTGGAGCACGCCGACGCATTCGGCCTCGCCCAGCTCTACCAGATCCGCGGACGGGTGGGGCGTAGCCGCGAGCGGGCATACGCATACCTCCTCTACGACTCGGCGGCAGCGCTTACTCCCGACGCAGCCCAACGGCTCTCAGCGCTGTCTGACTACACGGAGCTCGGGGCGGGCTTCAAGGTGGCGATGCGCGACCTGGAGATTCGCGGCGCCGGCAACCTGCTCGGGGACGAGCAATCGGGTCATGTGGCGGCGCTCGGCTTCGAGCTGTACATGCAGATGCTCGACGAAGCAGTCCGCCAAGCCGGCTCTGAGGAGGGGGAGCTGCCCGAGCCGGTGCGCCTCGACGTAAACGTCAACGCCTACATCCCCGCCGACTACGTCCCCTACGAGCAGGCAAAGATCGACGTGCACCGTCGCGTGGCAAGCGCGCTCGAGGTTGCCGAGGTGGAACGCTTGCGCGAGGAGCTGGAGGACCGCTTCGGTCCCGTGCCGGAGCCGCTTGCCAACCTGCTTGCCCTGCAACGCGCGCGCATCAAGTTCGGTCAAGCGGGAGCGCAAGCGGTGAGCTTCCGCGGCGATCGGCTTGCGGTGACACCGATCGAGCTCGACTCCGTGCGCGCCAAGCGCTTGCGCGAAGAGCTCCCCGAAGCGCTGTACGAGGCGGGGAGATCGCAAGTATCCGTGCGCGTTCCGAGCGAGGGTGAGCAGCGTTTCCCCACGGTGGTACGTGCCGCGGACGTCCTGCTCGCGGTCGTACGGGAGGCTGCCTAGCGCACGCACCACCCTCCTATACGGTGCGCCCCCCGTAGGGGCCTACCGAGTTGTTCGGGCCACTTAGACATCTTTAAGCAAGTCGTTAAGCACGACTTGGGGAGTTTCCGCTAGAGTGCCCGCGTCGTGTCAAAGCTATCGGGTCAAATCGCGGCGCTTGGCGCCGTTTTGTTTACAGGTCTGACGCTCGCAGCGTGCGGGGGAGGCATTCCCGGCAACGCCGTCGTGAGCGTCGACGGCACCCCGATCACCACCGCCACGTTCAACCACTGGATGATGGTGGCGGCCGGTTCAAGCTCTCCCACCACGGGCTCGACCGCCAAGCCGGTGGTTCCCGACCCGCCCGTCTACAAAGCCTGCGTGGCACACCTGCAAGCCACGGCGCCCAAGCCCGCGAAGGGTCAGCCCAAGCCGACCCCGGCGGCATTGAAGACTCAGTGCGAACAGCAGTACACCGCACTCAAGCAGCAGGTGCTCGGCTTCTTGATCTCCGCCAACTGGGTGCTCGGCGAAGCGTCTTCCCAGGGCGTGAAAGTTTCAGACAACGAAGTCAAGAAGCAGTTCAACCAGATCAAGAGTCAGCAGTTCCCCAAGGAAGCCGACTTCCAGAAGTTCCTGAAAAGCTCGGGTCAGACCGTCTCCGACCTGCTCCTCCGCGTGAAGCTCGACATGCTCTCGTCGAAGATTCAGCAGAAGATCACCAAGGACGCGGGTAAAAAGGCGAGCGAAAAGGAAATCAAGGCTTACTACGAACAGCACAAATCGCAGTACGGTCAGCCCGAAAGGCGCAACATCCTGATCGTGCTCACCAAGACTCAGGCTCAGGCTGAAGCGGCCAAGAAAGAAATCGAATCGGGCACGAGCTTCTCTTCTGTCGCCAAGAAATCTTCGATCGATCCGGTCAGCAAGGCTGCCGGCGGATCGCTCCCGGGTGTGGTGAAGGGCCAGGAGGAGAAGGCCCTGGACGCGGCTATCTTCAGCGCGAAACTGAACGTGCTCGGCGGGCCCATAAAGACGCCTTTCGGCTACTACGTCTACGAAGTCAAGAAGACGCTTCCGGCGAACCAGCAGCCGCTCTCGCAGGTGAAGTCCTCTATCCAGCAGCAGCTCACCGCGCAGAACCAGCAGAAGGCGCTTAGCGAATTCGTGAAGAATTTCCGCAAGAAGTGGGAAGGGCGCACGGAATGCCGCGCCGAATACAAGGTGAAGGACTGCAAGGGCTACAAGGCGCCCGCTACACCCAGCTCGCCGGCAGGCACCGCGGTCCCACAGACGAGCACCCCCCCCACTACGGGCTCGTCGAGCACCACAACTACCAAGAAATAGTCGTTCCCCGTACCGCGCTCGTGGTGGCGTGAGAGGAGGGGGTTGAGCCCTTGAAAGAGATGGCTTCCTCCGAGGAGGCATCGCGGGCGCTCGCCGAGCTCGACGCGCTGACCCGTCGTTTGCGACTCGAGTGTCCCTGGGACCGCGAGCAGGACGAGCGCTCGATTGTGCCCCACACTGTCGAGGAGGCCTACGAGCTGGCCGACGCCGCCAACGGCGGCGACGATGCGAAACTGCTCGACGAGCTGGGGGATGTGCTCTTTCAGGTGATGTTCCTCTCGCTGCTGCTCGAGGAGCGTGGTGTGGGTGACCTCACGCAGGTCGCCGAGCACTGCCGCCAGAAGCTGATCCGCCGCCATCCTCACGTGTTCGGCGACACCGAGGTGGCTGACGCCGGGGAAGTGTTGCGCAACTGGGACACCATCAAGTCCACCGAGCCGGGTCGCGAGCGTGGTGTGTTCGGCGAGGTGCCGGAGAACCTGCCGGCATTGCTCTATGCGCGCAAGCTCCAACGGAGGGCCGCGTCGGCAGGGTTGCACCAGCCGGCAGGCGCCGAGCGCGGCGATGAGGAATGCTTCCTGGACATAGGCGAGCGGTTGTTCGCGCTCGTGGACGAGGCACGCCGAGTGCACGTAGATCCGGAGTTGGCTCTGCGCTCGGCGGCACAGCGATTTCGCCAGAAGATCGGAGACCCGTAAGAGATGAGCCAGATCGAGAGAGTTCATGCCCGCCAGATCCTCGACAGCCGGGGCAACCCGACCGTGGAGGTGGAGGTAGCGTTGCGCTCCGGCGCTCACGGTCATGCGGCGGTTCCTTCGGGTGCCTCCACCGGCGAGTTCGAGGCTACCGAGTTGCGCGACGGCGGTAAGCGTTGGTCGGGCAAGGGTGTCAGCCAGGCGGTGGCGAGAGTCAACGGTGAGATCGCGCGGGCGATGATCGGTATGGATGCCTCCGACCAGTCGAGTCTCGACGAGGCGTTGATCGCTCTGGACGGGACACCCAACAAGTCGCGTCTGGGTGCCAACGCCATCCTGGGG
>JBOGYB010000214.1:0-4019 GCA_050696555.1 Solirubrobacteraceae bacterium
CCGTTCTCCTTCGCGAACGCCTTGCGGATCGGGTCGAGCATCCCCGTATACGTCGCCGGGTTGCTGCGTCGCGAACCCCTGATCGCCGTTTGATCGACCGAGACGACGCCATCCCGGGGAGGGTGGGAATTGACCACCGAACCGTCGATCAGCGAGCTCTTACCGGAACCCGCCACGCCGGTGACGACTACCAGTACACCGAGTGGGATATCGACATCGACGTTCTGCAGGTTGTGGGTGCTCGCACCCCGAACCGCCAGGGAGCCTTCCGGTGTGCGCACCGTCTCCTTGAGCGTTGCTCGGTCATCTAGATGTTGCCCGGTCACTGTGCCACTTGAGCGCAGCCCCTCCACGGTGCCCTCGAACACCACCTCACCGCCCTCGGTGCCGGCCCCAGGCCCGAGGTCGACGACGTGCTCGGCGATCGCGATCGTCTCCGGCTTGTGCTCCACCACCAGGACTGTGTTGCCCTTGTCGCGTAGTGCCAACAACAGGTTGTTCATCCGCTGGATGTCGTGCGGGTGCAGCCCGATCGTCGGCTCGTCGAAGACGTAGGTGACGTCAGTGAGCGCGGATCCGAGCTGGCGGATCATCTTGACGCGTTGCGCCTCCCCGCCCGAGAGCGTCCCCGACGGGCGCTCGAGCGAGAGGTATCCCAGCCCGATGTCCACGAACGAGTCGAGCGTCGCCCCAAGTGCCTCCAGCAACGGCGCCACCGACTTGTTCTCGAGCCTACCCACCCACACAGCGAGGTCACTGATCTGCATCGCACAGGCATCGGCGATGTTGATCCCCTCGATCTTCGAGGAGAGGGCCTGCGCGCTGAGCCGCGTCCCGTCGCACTCCCGACACGTGGTGAAAGTCACCGCCCGCTCAACGAAGGCGCGGATGTGCGACTGCAGCGAGTCGACATCCTTGGAGAGCATCGACTTCTGTATCCGCGGGATCAAACCCTCGTAAGTGAGATTGACCCCCTCGACCTTGATCTTGGTGGGCTTCTTGTAGAGGAGATCGTCGAGCTGTTTCTTGGTGAACGCCTTGATGGGCTTGTCCGGATCGAAGAAGCCGCAACCCATGAAGATCCGGCCATACCACCCCTCCATGCTGTAGCCGGGGATCGTGAGGGCGCCCTCTTTGAGCGACTTGCTCTCGTCGTAGAGCTGCGTGAGGTCGATGTCGGACACCGAGCCCCGGCCCTCGCAACGCGGGCACATGCCACCAAGCACACTAAAGGTTCGCTTCTCTTTGATCGTGCGCCCACCACGTTCGAATGTGACCGCCCCACCGCCCGAGATCGAGCCGACATTGAAGGAGAACGCCTGGGGTGAGCCGATGTGCGGCTTCCCAAGCCTGCTGAAGAGGATGCGCAGCATCGCCCCCGCGTCGGTGGCGGTGCCCACTGTGGAGCGAGCATCCGCGCCCATCCGCTCCTGGTCGACGACGATCGCGGTGGTTAGCCCGTCGAGCACATCCACCTCCGGCCGCGAGAGCGTAGGCATGAAACCCTGCACGAACGCGCTGTAGGTCTCATTGATCAGCCGCTGCGACTCGGCGGCGATCGTGCCGAACACTAGCGAGCTCTTGCCCGAGCCGGAGACGCCGGTGAATACCGTCAGTCGGCGCTTGGGAATCTCGACGCTGATGTCCTTGAGGTTGTTCACACGCGCGCCGTGCACGCGGATCAGAGCGTGACTGTCGGCGGCCTGTAGCGCAGGTGACCGCGTGTTCGTCCTCTTGGTCGTGCTCATCGTGTCTCCATCCGTTTAGACGGCTGCTCTCGCGGTCTCAGTCGGCTTTTGCCTGGCTAGATCCAACCAGCTTCGAGCAGCACGTCTGGTTTTCCTTTTTGCTTCGGCCCGTGGAGCTCATCGGTCTCGAAGGAGGTGGGCGACCATGAGCCTCCGTGAGTCCAGGCTAGGAAAAGCAGTAGCTGCACTATGGGGCCTGATATGAAGCTGCTACAAGTCCTGAGCGCTTGCGTCGTCGCGAGTGGTTCGCAAGGAGAAGCGAGTACGTGTGTTGTAGGCGCGCAGGCGACAGGCTGGATCGCCATACAAGCTGCGCACAACCTCGGCCTCGACATTGCCCCCGTCGCTAGTCACGCTTGCTACCCGTTCGCGTACACGTCTGAAATGCGGTGACGGCAAGTGAAAGCGCCTGACAGAAGCCATGCCCGGTGCACCGGTGTCAGTGTTAGCCGCTGTTGCCACGCAACTATTGTTGGGTAGAGGAGACTCCGTTGTCGAAGGCTGGTAACCACGCTCCTGCTGACCAGCCAGTCGAACTGTATGACGCCGACATCAATATGGAATCGGAAATCTGCCGCTGGGCGACTGGTGAAAACTACGGAGCTGGTGCAGCAGCAATCGCTGGTCGGTGCAGCAACTCCCCCTGCGCGATTGATGGATAGGCCAGACTTGTTCATCTGAGGCCGCGTCCCGCACGCTCACAAGGTAGGTGACGCGATCGACGGAGCGCTCCTGGACTTCGCTGCCCTCCGGGGAACCTGGTGGCTCTATGTCGTAGTGGGTTGTCCGAACCAGGTGGTCAACGCGTCGCGCAATCCGGTGTCCGTGCCGTCTCCCACCCAGGCGACGTATCCGTCGGGCCGGATCAAGGCGGCAGTGGGAGCTGGGACCGCGCCGAGCACCGGGAGCTCCCACGGGCCGTCGTACCCAGCATCGACCAGTCGGACCCGGTTAGCCCATGGAGCGATGTCGAAGCTGCCGTGCTCTGAGAGGTTGAGCAGCACCGGTTTGGCGTCGTGCAGCAGGGTGAAGACGCGGAGCGGGCCATCGGCGGTCACGAGATCCAGATCGGGAATACGGCACCCGAGCAGGGGGTGTCCCTCGCCGAGGTCGTAATGGATGTCCAGTCCGGAGATGGTCCCGGCGAGATGCTTGCGAGGCTCGTCCATGCTCGCCAGCTCTGAGACCACATCGACCAGGGCCTTCATCCGCGCGTCCTGGCGCTGGAGGGTGGTCTGAGCCATCGTGTGCTGAAGCGCCCCGGCAGCGACCGGGTGGCGCTCGTCCTGATATGTGTCAAGGAGAGTCTCCCGGGAGGTTCCGTCGACCACCTGGGAGAGCTTCCATCCCAGGTTCACCGCATCCTGTACACCGAGGCTGAGGCCCTGTCCACCCGCCGGGTAGTGCACGTGCGCGGAGTCGCCCGCAAGTAGGACTCGTCCGGCGCGGTAGGTAGCTGCCTGGCGTGTCATGTCGGTGAACCTGGAGATCCAAGTGGGGCTGTGGATCCCGAAGTCGGTGTCGTAGACGGCGGTGAGCGCCTCGCTCAGATCGCGCAGGGTGGGCTCGCTGTCGGGCCCCAGTTGCTGCTCGGTCACGACGACCCGCACCGGCCCCTCATCCATGTAGACCACCTTGCCGTCGCGGATCTCGTACTCCAACCTACCGATGCCATGGGTGCCCTTCTCATCGTGGCGGACACCCAGCTCCGGCTCCTCGGCCATCTCGACCTCGGCGATCAGGTTGCTCCTCGTCGGATCCCACCCCGGGAACTCGATGCCGGCTGCTTTGCGGATCAGGCTGCGTCCCCCGTCGCACCCGACGAGATACTGCGCTCCCAGCGATCGGCCATCTGTCAGCTCGACCTCGACGCCGGTGTCGTCCTGCACGAAGCCCGTCACCTCGCAACCGTAATAGACCCGTACCGGCAGTTCGGCGATCCAGGCGGCCATGATCCGCTCGATCTTGCTCTGCCAGATTCCGAGTGAGTAGGGGTGACGCGTCGGGAAGTCGCTCATGTCCAACACGGTCGTGGCGAACACCGCGGCCTGAGCCACCTGACCCTCAGCAAGGAAACGATCGGCGACCCCTCGTTGATCCAGCACCTCGATCGTTCGAGAGTGAAAACCGCCTGCTCGTGAGCCGGTGAGCACGTGATCGGGACGCCGCTCTACGACTGCGACGTCCACCTTCGCCAATGCCAACTCGGCCGCCAGCATCATTCCTGTCGGACCGCCTCCGGCGATCACCACCGCATGCTCGGTCATAGCC
>JBOGYB010000215.1:0-4003 GCA_050696555.1 Solirubrobacteraceae bacterium
ATGATCGCGCTGCCCATCTTCCTACAGATCCGCCTGGAGTACAGCGCTATGCAGGCGGGCCTATCGCTAGCCCCGCTCTCACTGACGATGTTCGCCTTCGCGATGCTCGCGGGCCGCCGAGCCGGGGACCGCAGACCGGCGAGCATCGTGCGCGCCGGCTTCGCGCTGAGCGCCGCCGGCATGCTTCTGCTCATACCGATCGTCCCCAGGGCCGATTCGGGGTGGTACCTCGTGGTCCCACTGATGATCGCCGGCGCCGGGCTCGGGCTACTGGTCTCGCAGCTGAACAACTACACACTGGCTCCGATCGAGGAGGAACGGGTGAGCGAGGCCGCTGGGATCAACTCGGCGGGCGGATCGTTTGGGCTTTCCTTCGGGCTCGCGGTGGCGGGCGGCATCCTTCTGGCGACGCTCTCGCTGGCGTTTACGAACAAGACCGAATCGAGCACAGCGATCCCCCCTGCGCAGCAGGAGCAGATCGCCGACACGCTCGAGCACGACGCTCAGGTGGTGAGCAACACGCAGCTTGAGGAAATGCTCGCCCACGAGCGCCCCGCCACCCGGCAAGAGATCCTCGAGATCAACCGCGACTCCACCAACCTTGCCTTGCAGGTGGCCCTGCTCATTCCAATCCTCGCGAGCGGACTCGGGCTCTTCAACTCGTTCCGAATGCTACGTCTGCCCGATATCGAGCCATCGGGGAGTGTCGATGGCGCTGTTCTCGGATGAAGCCGATCACAGATTCTCGGGCGCCGTCGCTGATACCCGCCGACTCGCTTTGGCGGTTGCCTCGCGCCGCAAAACGGGCCCCTGTGACGATGGTTCGCGAACCGCTGACCATCGACCGAGCGACGCTCAGTCAGCCCACCAGTCTCGCTGACCCTCCACGTCTTCCCGCGGGTTCTCGCCGAGGTTGGGCGCGCCGAAGACGAGGATCTCAAGGCCCTCCCTCCCGGCCTCGTACCCTCGCCATGTACCGGGCGGAACACGCACGACGTCCCACTTCTTGACCTCGACGATCTCGTCGTCGAGCTTCATCCGCCCGCTCCCGCCCACGACCACGAACACCTCCTCCTGCTCCTTGTGCGTGTGGCCGTAAGGGAACCGGTAGTCGGGCGGGATGCGCTGATAGCTCAGGCCGGACTGCTCGAGCTCGAGCGCCTTGCCCGCGAGACGGAACTCCAGGTCGGGCGCGCCGTCGAAGTTGGAACCGACGTCCGCCAGGTCCTCTCTGAGGTTCCTGAGCGTGAACGGCATGGCCGCGATTCTACGGCGTGAGCCCAGCGGCCTTGAGAAGCTGCGCAAGACGACCGATTTCACTCGGAGCGGGGGTCGTGGTCAGCCGCTCGAGCATTGTCGCCCACATCTCTTGCAGCGTGAGAAAGCCAACTGAGCAGCCCGCGAGGTTCACAGCAATCGTCGGATCCACGCCCCACGTTTCCGCGTCCCCCTTGAGTCGTGTGACCGCGATCCGATAGTCAAAATCGGCTTGACCGGTGCGCTCGCGGATCGCCTCACGAAACGCCTCGCTCCACTTGAAGGCCCAGGCGATCTGGCCTGGACGGTAGCGCGAGCCTGCATGAACCGCACGATCGGTACGCTCAAATGCATGGAGCAGGAGTTGGTCGTACGGAGAGCGAGTCCGGGCCTCAGGCGCTATATCGGTCGCTATTGGGGCTACGAGCACGGGGCTCCAGGGCCCGCTCGCCAGCGCGAGCCGCTCTCGACGGGGGTGGTTTTGATCTTCGGTTTGGGACCGGAGATAGGTCTCATCGATCAGAGCGATCCAGCGCGCCCACCGAGGTGGTTCCACTCGTTCGTTGCCGGGCTGGATGACGCATGTACGGTGATTGCGCATGACGGCACGATGCGTGGCGTGCAGGTCGATCTGACCCCGCTCGCCACTCGAATGATCTTTAGCGTGCCTATGTACTCACTTGCACGCGAGGTGGTGGCATTGGAGGATCTGCTTGGCTCTGCGGGACACTTGCTCGAAGAGCGGCTGCTGGAGACCCCGACATGGGAGACGCGCTTCGAGCTGATTGAGGCGGCGCTCGATGCCAAGCTCGAGGACGCCGAGCCGCCACCGCCCGACGTCGATTGGGCGTGGCAGCGCCTGGTAGGGGCACGCGGACGGCTTCGCGTAGCCGATCTCGCCACGGAGCTTGGATGTAGCCGCAAGCACTTGGCAGCGCGCTTCCGCGAGCACGTTGGCCTGCCACCGAAGCTTGTCGCGCGCATGCTGCGCTTCCGCCATGCGAGCGACCTTATGGGCACCGCCACGGGGAGGAGCCTCGCAGAGGTAGCCGCACTATGTGGCTACTACGACCAAGCGCACCTCGATCGCGACTTTCGCGACTTCGCCGGCACCACTCCCACTGCCTACCTCGCAGAGCAGGTTACGTTCTTCCAAGACACCCACCCGGTCACACCGTAGTCTCGTGCCAATCCGACCGAGGAGCAGACATGGCCGATCAGGCGCCCAACATCTTCCCGACGATGCACTTTGCCGATGCGAACGCGGCGCTTAAGTGGCTCTCCCAAACGTTCGGGTTTCAGGAGGAGGACGTGAGTCGGAACGAGGATGGCGTTATTCACCATGCCGAGATGTCGCTTGGCGGGGGCCTGATCATGTTCGGGCAGGGCGATCCGGCGTCGCAGGCGATCTATGTCGCCGTAGAAGACGCTGACGTCCATTACGAGCGAGCCAGGGCTGCGGGCGCCGAGATCACGCGCGAGATCGAAGACACGCCCTACGGTACGCGTGAGTACTCAGCGCGCGATATCGACGGCCACATGTGGCACTTCGGCACATACCTGCCCAAACCTAGTCGTAGCGCCTAGGCTCCGGGCCGTGAGCGGTAGGGACACCAACCGTTATGTGGAGACGCTGCGTGCGTTCGGCCTTGGCGACGAGGACATTGCGGAGTGGCAAGACAGCGGCCTCGCTGACGATGCGTTCGAGGACTGGCTGACGGACCGCGTCGCGCGCCGGCCCAGCGGGACGCTCGCGCGGCAGGTGTACGGCGCCAAGGACACACACAACTTCGCGCGGCGCGCGATCCTCGAAGCGCTCGCGCTCGGGCCGGGGGACCACATACTGGACGTGGGCTGCGGCGGCGGGCTGCTGATGCGCGATGCGCTCGCGACTGGCGCCAGCGCGACCGGGCTCGACCACAGCGAGGAGATGGTCGAGCTTGCTCGCGAGTGTACCCCTGACGCGGAGGTAGTGTTTGCAAAAGCTGAGAGCCTGCCATTCGGGGGCGCCACGTTCAGTGCAGTGGCAATGTCCATTGTCTTCTTCTTCCTCGCAGACCCGGTCGGCGTGTTGAGCGAGTGCCATCGTGTATTGCGCCCCGGCGGCCGCCTCGCGGTCTTCACGAGCGGGCCCGAGCTCCGGGGAACACCCGCTGCACCGGAGCCGATTGCAAGCCATGGCCACTTCTACACGGACAATGAGCTGGCCGAGCTCGCCCGAAGCGCGAACCTACGCGATGTTGCAATGCGCAACAACCATGGCGGCCAACTGCTTACCGCTCATGCCTAGCGCCGCCACCTCAACAACAGGCGACGCTGCCCAGCCAGGTCTTGATCGGTCCACAGCGGCTATCGTCAGGGCGCAGTCATAGTCTCTGTCGCGCAGATACGCCAGCTCGCGCTCGCGCTCCCCGAGGCAGTCGAGGAGGACCATCACGGGCGACCCTCGTTCCGGGTCGCCGGCAAGATCTTCGCCACCCTGTGGGACGAGACACACGTCAACGTGATGCTTGACGAGCCCGGCATCCTCACTGCGGTCCAGAGTCACCCTGACACATGCGCGGAGCTATGGTGGGGCAAGCGGCTAGCCGCAGTGCAGGTGAAGCTGGCTACTGCCGAGAAGGAGTGGCTCGGCGACCTACTCGCCGACGCATGGGGGCATAAGGTGGGCGGTCTCCGAGTGCTCCCGACAGTTGGGGGTTCGATAGGTCTTTGAGGTCAGACGGGTCCCGCCGATCGGCGGGAC
>JBOGYB010000216.1:0-3994 GCA_050696555.1 Solirubrobacteraceae bacterium
GTTAGTGCCTCGGGGCCCATGACGACCACGATGCGTGGTTGGACGATCGCAAGCTCTTCGGTGACGCGTGCCACGCAGGCTGGGTCGGCAAGCGAGGGGTCGGCAAGGGGGCACTTGACGCACAGCGTGCCGTACACCGTGAGGGGGTCGATGGAGAGGCGCTTGAAGGACTTCATCAGCGCGCTGCCGGAGCGGCCGTAGAAGGCGACGCCCTCCTCCACCTCGGAGGGGAGGGGGGAGTGCTTGAGCAGCATGATGTCCGCCTGGGGGTGGCCGGAGCCGAGCACCGGCATGAGATGGCCGCGGGGGCAGTGGGGGCAGCTCTGCAGCTCGCGTGTGAGCGAGTTCAGCTCTCTGATAGCCCGCTCCAGGTACTTCTCGCGGATCTCGTCGTCTGTGGCGGGCATGGACGCGGAGGGATTTGACAGGGGCTCCGGTTGTCCTTGCGACTGCATCGCTGCTTGCGCCGTCGCCGGCGGCCTATGTCCTGCCTCCGCCCCCACGGGTGGCTTTGCGCACGCGGCGCTCGCGCGAGGCGCGGCGGGCGGAGGCGGGGGTGGCTTTGGTTTGTAGGAACTTCAAGGCTTGCACGTAGATGAGCGAGGTGGGCTTGGTTGTGATTTGGGCGTCCATCAACGACTGTAGGAACTCTCGAGGGCCGTCGAAGTCACGCATGCGAATACGCACAGAGCCGAGACCCTGGGCGACGTGGGAATCTGAGCCGGCACCCGCCACGAGGCGGTACTTGGCGGCGAAGCGGACCGCCTCCTCGTTGAAGGAGCCGATGGCAACGCGGGGGTTGAAGACCTCGATGGCATCGACGTCGTCGAGGATGGAGAGGAGGTGCTCGTAGTCGGGGACGGAGTGCATGCGGTCGAAGGGGTGGGGCACATACACGAGGCCCCCCTGACGCTTGATCTCCGCGACGGTCTCCTGGAGGGTGAGCCCGCGGGGGATCTTCTCCTCGATGAACAGTCCGATGACCTCGCCCTGCTCGGCAGTCTTGACCTCCTCGCCGACGATCACCTTTATGCCGGCCGCAGAGGCCTTCTCCAGCGCTTCTAAGGCCCCTGAGATCTCGTTGTGGTCGGTGACCGCGATCGCCCCGAGGCCCGTTTCTTTGGCTGTGGCGAGCAGTACCTCGACGGGGGTTTCACAATCGTGGGAGTGGTCTGTGTGCATGTGCAGGTCGACGTCGATGAGGGGGCGCCGGGACAGGTGCTTGCGCAACGCGGGGTCGCCTTCGGTGTCGTGGCGGCGGGCGGCCAGCTCGTGGTAGAGCCGCTCCACGGCGTCTGTGGCGGCGGGGTCGTCGGGGACCACCTGGTAGCCGGCGGGGAAATGTCGGCCCATCAGCTCCGCGGTCTCCGGGAGGGAGGCGATACGGGCGTCGAGGCGCCCGAAGAAGGTCTCCACGAAGCGGCGGGCTAGCAGAGTGGAGAGCACGCGCTCGGTGGGGGCATGGAAGGAGCCGACATTGAGGGCACGTGAGTAGCGCAGCGCCGTGGAGGATGCTGAGGGAGCGAAGGGCTCGTGCACGTGGACGAAGTCGAGGGGGAGACGGGTGAGAAGGTCCTCGAGGGTACGCGCGACATCCACCGGCAGGGCGCGCGTGGTGCGGCCAGTGGAGCCGGGAACGTCGAGGACCTCGCCGATGGCGATTACGCGTGGGGTACCGTCGTCGGCGCCCCCGAGCAGCGCCTGGGCGCCGTCGCCTCCCGACTTGGTGGCGCGCAGCTCGCGTCGCGACTCGCGCACGCGCTCGGGGGAGCGGGATGGAGCCAGCACGAGCACCCTGTGGCCGCGCGCAGAGAGCTCGGTCGCGACGCGCGCGACATGGGCGTTGACCGCGTTGTCCTGTGCCTCCCAGGGATACGGCGTGACATGGGCGATCGAGAACGGCGAGGCCATCAACCTGACCATTATGGCTCCGCCGCGCGATCGGGGGGCAACCTCACGCGCGCACGCGCGCGAGTCACCCATTTTCGTATTACTTCGCGCCCGCCCGAGCGGGAGCCCTGCGCGGCGCCGTGCGTCCCTTCGGCCGCGTAGCAGCGCGACGTGAGTGCTTGGCGATGAACTTCTCGGTCTCCTCGCGTGCGAGGTTGTCGGGGCGTTGGTTGTGGGGGGACTTCATCAGGTAGGAGGAGGGCCCGTCGAGCTGCCCGCCGACGCCATGGTTGAGCGCGAGCTTGCAGCAGCGCACCGCGTCGATGACGATGCCGGCGGAGTTGGGGGAGTCCCACACCTCGAGCTTCATCTCCACGTTCAGGGGGACATCCCCGAACGCTTGGCCCTCGACGCGGATGTGGGCCCACTTGCGGTCGGAGAGCCACGGGACGTAATCGCTCGGCCCGATGTAGACGTCCTCAGCGGGGAGCTTCTCGTCCATGATCGAGGTGACGGCGTTGGTCTTCGAGATCTTCTTGGACTCCAGGCGCTCGCGCTCGAGCATGTTGTAGAAGTCCATGTTGCCGCCCACGTTGAGCTGGTAGGTGCGGAGCATCTTCACGCCGCGGTCGGCAAACAGGCGGGCGAGGGTGCGGTGGACGATGGTGGCGCCGACCTGGGACTTGATGTCGTCGCCGACGATCGGCAGTTTGGCCTTCTTGAAGCGGTTGTTCCAGTAGTCCTCGCTGGCGATGAACACGGGGATGCAGTTGACGAAGCCACAGCCGGCCTCGAGGATCTGCTCGACGTACCACTTGGTGGCGTCCTCGGAGCCGACCGGGAGGTAGGAGACCACGACGTCGGTGTGGGTGTCCTTGAGGATGGAGACGATGTCGGCGGTCTCGCCGGGTGCCTTTTTGATCTTCTGCTTGAGGTACTTGCCGAGGCCGTCGTGGGTCATGCCGCGGTAGACGGGAACGCCGAGCTTCTTCGGGACCTTGGCGAACTTCATCGTGTTGTTCTGACCCGCCCAGATGGCTTGGCCGAGGTCCTTGCCGACCTTGGTGGAATCGATGTCAAACGCGGCGGTGAACTCGATGTCGCGGACGTGGTAGCCGCCGAGGTCTACGTGCATGAGCCCGGGGACGAGCTCTTTGGGGTCGGCGTCGCGGTAGTAGTGGACGCCCTGCACGAACGCGGAGGCGCAGTTGCCGACGCCGATGATCGCGACGCGGACCTTGTCCTGCTGGTAGCGCGCCGTGCCGTTGGAGGAGGGGGCGCCGTTCTTTTGAATGCTCATCTAATGCTCAGTCCTTTGTGGAAGTTCGGGGAGACTACCCCGCTGCGAGTCTTAGGTGACATATGGATGTGCTCCGCCCTTGCGGGCTACGCCGTTGCGTGCCCGGTGATCGTTCGCCGCCGGGTGGCGCTCATGCGGGAGCGGAGAGTGCGCGCTTGACGTGATGGATGCGCTGAGCGACTGTGATGACGCTGAGGGCGGCGAGCACGTAGACGGAGGGAGCGAGCAGGCTGAAATCGCCAAGCGAGGCGCCGCGGGCGAAGATGAGGCCGATCGAGAGGATGACGACGCGGATGGGGCGGGTGGCGATGCCGACCTTGCACTCGACGCCGAGCGCCTCGGCGCGGGCGCGGGTGTAGGACACCATCAAGGAGGCGAGCACAGCCACCACTACGGCCGCGGCGGCCCCGGCGCGCCCTTCGCGCGCGAAATCGGCGGCGACCGCGGTGAGCACGATGCCCTCCTCGATGCGGTCGAGCGTCGAGTCGAGGAAGGCGCCGAAGGGGGTGCCCTTGCCGGACATGCGCGAGTAGCGGCCGTCGAGGGTGTCCATGATGGAGCCGACGATGAAAGCGATGCCGCCGAGGAAGTAGAGGCGTTCCCACACGAGCACCGCGGCGACCACGTTCAGGGCAAGGCCGGTGAGCGAGATCGCGTTGGGAGTGAGGCGGGACTCGATCAGGCGGTTGCGGACCATCTCGCGACGCTGTGCCCCGGTGAGCGCGACGCGTCCATTCCGCCGCGTGCGCGAGGCGCCTGCGCGACGGCGCGCGGTGGGCTGCCTGTGTGAGGGTGGGGATGGGG
>JBOGYB010000217.1:0-3980 GCA_050696555.1 Solirubrobacteraceae bacterium
GCTCTACTTCTCCACGATCTGCGACGAGACGAACTTCCCCTGGAACCGGGCCGTGAACGGGAGGAAACGGTTCCTCGAGGCGCTTGCCACCCTCCACTCCGAGAGGAAGGCTTTTGCGCCCTTCACAACGTCCAACGCGCTCGCGCTGAGCGACGTCGCGGACTGCGCCGGCTGGCCGCTCACGGGTGGCCCGGAAGTGAACGATGCCCCGCTGCCGGATGTACCCACCCTGATCTTGAGCGGCACAAACGACCTACGCACCCCCACCGCGAACGCGCAGGCCGTAGCGGCACAGATCCCGGACTCCAAGCTGCTGGTGGTCCCCTACACCGGCCACTCGGTGCTCGGCGCCGACCCCACCTCTTGCGCTCACAACGCCCTGCTAGCGCTGTTCAGGAACAAGCCGGTCATACCCTGCAAAGCGACGAGGCCTCCCTCCCCGCTGCTGGTGCCGACGCCACTGCCGCCGCGCAATATCTCCGAAGTGTCACCCGCTCGGCACAACCGGGGCCTCGCGGGCCGCACCGTAGCCGCCACCGAGATGACGCTCGGCGACTTCGACCGCCAGATGCTGCTCGCGGTTATCGAAAACATCGGCGAAGTGCTGTTCGGGTCGGGATCGGTGCGCGTGGGAGGATTGCGCGCCGGCTGGGGTGGGTTCCTCCACGGGAGCTTGACGTTGCACAGCTACTCCTATGTACCCGGCGTCACCGTGTCGGGCAAGATCTCGAGCGCCGGTCACAGCACGCTGCGAATCGGCGGGACGGCGGCCGCGGACGGGACGGTGCGGGTGAGCGCAAACGGCGCTCTCAGCGGGGTGCTCGGAGGGCGGCCTGTGAGCCTGAGCGGCTCGCAGGCCAAGAAAATCGGGCTCGGGAGCTCGGCTACCTTGGACCCCTCACGTTTGAGCGGTTTGGTAGCGAGTCCCAAACACCTGGCGACCCTTTGGTCACAGGGACCCGGGACGCTCTTGCGGGAAGCATCCTCCCAGGTGCCCTGAGATCTGTCGATAACGTCTGTGCGAGTGGCGCGGCGGATCCTGATACTGACGTTGAGCGGCCCGCTTGCCGCGATGGTGCTCGCCATAGCCCAGGCGCCCTCGGCGGCAGCGCTCGATCTCACACCGTGCGTTGATAACCACGGGTTCTCCTGCACCACCGTCACGGTGCCACTCGACCGCGGTGGCGCCATAGCTGGCACGGTGGCTTTGAAGGTCGAGCGTCTGCAGGCAGCCTCCGCGCCGAGCCAATCCGCGGTGGTGGCGCTCGCGGGAGGCCCCGGCCAGGCAGCACTCCCACTGGCCGGTGACACCGCCACTTCGATCGCACCGGCGCTGGACGGGCGGGACCTCCTGATGTTCGACCAGCGCGGCACCGGTACTTCCAGCCCGCTCTCCTGCAAGGCACTTGAAGGGGAACTTGGGATTGCCACGATCGGACAGGCGTTTGAACGATGCGCACTGCAGATCGGCGCGGCACGGGGCTCCTACACAACCTCGGAATCCGTCGCCGACATCGAGGCGTTGCGCGAAGCGATGGGATACCGGAAGCTCGTGCTGTTCGGGGTGTCCTACGGCACGAAGGTGGCGCTCGAGTACGCCGAACGCTACCCGCAGAATGTGGAAGCGCTGCTGCTCGACTCGGTGGTGCCGCCGGAAAAGAATGACCCGTTCGCGCTCGCCAACTTCAAAGCCATGAAGCCGGTCTTCGAAGAGCTGTGCGCGGCGAGAGCGTGCGCGGGGATCACCGGCAACCCGCTCGCGGACCTTGCGCGCCTGGCCGCCAAGCTGCACAAGCACGCCCTCAACGGGTACGTGTACGACGGCGCAGGAAGACGACACCGCACCGCGATGTCCGACGTGGGCTTGCTGAACCTGATCGCCGCCGGCGATTTGAACCCCGCGTTGCGCGCGCTTCTCCCCGCCTCTGTGCAGTCGGCGTTGCGGGGGGACCCCGACCCCCTACTGCGCTTGAACCTCCTCTCGGAGGGGTTGGTGCCTAACCTCCCGGGCACCCCAACCGCTACGACAAAAGCCTCCACCGCGACCTCCAGCGTGACGAGAGGCCGAGCGGACGCGGACTCCGAGGGGATCGACGAAGTGCTGTTCGTAGACACCACTTGCGAAGAGACCGCCTTCCCGTGGCAGCGCTCGGCGGCGTCAGCCACGCGCGTGGCGGAAGCGTTAGGAGCGTTGCGCGCCCTACCCGCCTCGGCCTTCTACCCCTTTAACCCCAGCGTCGAGTGGGCCGACAGCGTGCTGCCAGGCTGCGCGCAGTGGCCAAACGTCGCACCGGCACCTGCTCAGATCGTGCCAATGCCGAGCATCCCAACCTTGATCCTCTCGGGAGCCCAGGATCTGAGAACCCCCACGACAGGCGCTGAAGCGGTGGCAAGTCGCATCCCCGGGGCGCAGCTCATAGTGGTTCCCTACACAGGCCATTCGGTGATTGGCGCGGACTTCGGCGGCTGCGCCCAGGCGGCCGTGAAGGCATTCTTCACCACAGGCTCGGCGACCCCCTGCACCGCCATGCAGAACCGTTTCTCCCCCACGCCGATAACACCGCGCAAGCTGGCGTTCGTGAAACCGGTGGGGGGTGTGAGAGGCCGGGCGGGGAGCACTCTCGCGGTGGTACTCGACACGATCGTGGACCTCGAACGGCAGGTAATCGGCGCGATGCTCCAAGCCGCCCACGCGCTGCCGAGCGGGTCGAGCTTCGGTGGTCTGCGAGGCGGGTATGCACGGATCAGCGCTTCTTCCCTGCGGCTGCACCGCCTCTCGTTCGTCCCAGGGGTACAGATCAGTGGGACGTTCACGATCGTGAGTGGGCACCTTCATCCCGCAAGCCTCCGTGTCGAAGGGTCTTTGGCGGCAAGGGGAAGCGTGAGGGTGGGTGCACCCAAGGTCACCGGGACGCTCGGCGGCCGTCACTTCAGCGTAGCGATCGCCAAAGTGCGCCTCTCGCGTACCGGCGCCCCAGACAACACATCACCGTTGACGCTGGATTTCCCGCGGCCGGCACTCGCCGGTGTGCGTTGAGCGAAGATGGCAAACGCGCTCGCCAAAGAGAGCTCTCCCTACCTACGCCAGCACGCGAACAACCCCGTCGACTGGTTGCCGTGGGGAGCGCAGGCGCTGGAGCTTGCCCGTGAGCGCAACGTGCCACTGCTCGTGTCGATCGGTTACTCCGCCTGCCACTGGTGCCACGTGATGGAGCGGGAGTCATTCGAAGATGAGCGCACCGCACAGGTGATGAACGACGGGTTCGTGTGCGTGAAGGTCGATCGCGAGGAGCGCCCCGACGTGGATGCCCTCTACATGGAGGCGGTGCAGGGGATGACCGGTCACGGAGGGTGGCCACTGAACGTGTTCCTCACACCCGAGGGGCTGCCCTTCTATGGAGGCACCTACTTCCCCCCGCACGACCGTCCCGGCATGCCTTCCTTCACACAGGTGCTGCTTGCGGTGAGCGAAGCGTGGAACCAGCGTGGGGAGGAGATAAGGACCGGTGGCGAGCAACTGCGCGCACGCCTCACGGGGGGCGCCCTGCTCAAACCGGTGGCGGAGCCCCTCCAGGAGAAGGAGCTCGACGCGGCCGTGGAGAGGCTGCGCGACTCTTTCGACGCGGTGCACGGAGGCTTCGGCGGTGCGCCGAAGTTTCCACAGGCATCGGTACTGGAGTTCCTGATGTCCCGGGCCACCAACCACAGCGACGGCGCGATCGATACGCCCGAGGCGCAGATGGCCCTCTACACACTGCGATCGATGGCGGGCGGGGGCATCCACGACCAGGTCGGCGGAGGGTTCCACCGCTACGCGGTGGACGACACGTGGACGGTGCCGCACTTCGAGAAGATGCTCTACGACAACGCCCTCCTCGCCCGCGCATACCTGCATGGAGCACAGCTCTCTGGCGACACGGAGCTGCTGCGCGTGTCCATGGACATCCTGGAGTGGGCGTTGCGCGAGATGAGAGGCCCCG
>JBOGYB010000218.1:0-3962 GCA_050696555.1 Solirubrobacteraceae bacterium
ACGCTCACCAAGCCGTTGCGGTCGGTTGACATCTCAACGCACGAGCCCGCGGAGGCTTTGCGCGAGCGCACCGACTCATGCACGGTGCCCGCCGCGGGGGTGGTGGGCGAGGCGATGGTGGCGCTGGTGCTTGCCGACGCCTACAGGAGGAAGTTCGGGGGGGACCACATCGACGATGTGCGTCAAGCGGTGGGCGCCTACAGCGAGCGGATCGGGTGGAAGGCTCTCTGACCCCGTCTCGCGCCGAGGGGGTTGGACGGGCGCTCGTATTCATCGGCTTCATGGGTGCCGGCAAGAGCACGGTGGCCGCGGAGCTGGCAGGGGTGCTTGGGACGGAGGTGCTCGATAGCGATCGAATACTGGAGGGGTCGCTCGGGCACTCGATCGCCGAGGAGTTCGAGCGGGGAGGGGAGAAGTCATTCCGCGCCGCCGAGGAGGACCTCGCCTGTCGACTGCTGGCCCAGGCGGGACCGGGCTCGGTGATCGCGCTGGGCGGCGGGAGCGTGCTCTCACAACGTGTACGGCAAGCGCTCGAGCCGCATATGACGGTGCTGCTGGAGATCGACGCGCAGACCGCATGGCGGCGTGTGGGGGTGGGGCCGGGGAGGGAGAAGCGACCGCTCGCGGGTGACCAGGATGCCTTCTTCGCGTTGCACGCGGATCGCGCCCCCCTCTATGAGGGCTTGGCGGACGCGATTCTGCCGGCGAGTGGCTCGCGGGTGGGGGCTCGTGCGCTGCCAGCGTTGCGTGCCCTCGCCGAGGCGCCTAAAGGGACAAGGCTGCTGTGGGCGAGCGCCGCCTCGGGCGAGTACCCGGTGCTTGTGGGACGCGGACTGTTGCAGTCAGAGGCGTGCGAAAAGGTGTGGCCGCTCGATAGGGCGAAGTCGCGACCGTTCTGTGTGTCGGACAGGAGCGTCGCGCCGCTCTACGCCGAGCGGCTCGGCCGTGTGCAGGAGCTTGTGGAGATCTCCCCCGGGGAGAGCAACAAGACGCTTGCCAGCGCCGAGGCGGTATGGGGAGCGCTGGTGTCGGGGGGCATGACGCGCGCCGACCACGTGGTGGCGCTGGGAGGCGGGGTGGTGGGGGACCTGGGGGGGTTCTGTGCCGCCACATACCAGAGGGGGGTTCCCGTGGTGCACGTGCCCACCACGCTCGTCGCCCAGGTTGACTCCGCTTACGGTGGCAAGACGGGAGTGGATCTCCCGCAGGCGAAGAACTATGTGGGCGCCTACCACCAGCCGGCGGGGGTGTTGGTGGATCCCGACACGCTCGACACGCTCCCCGCGCAGGAGCTGGCGGCGGGGTATGTGGAGGTGCTGAAGACGGCGCTGATCGCCGGCGGGGGGCTGTGGGAGCGGGTGGCGGCGGATGAGCCTGTGGACGAGCGTACGATCCTCGCCTGCGTGCGCACGAAGCTCGCGGTTGTCGCCGAAGACGAGCGCGACGGGGGACGCCGCCAGGTGTTGAACCTCGGGCACACGGTGGGGCATGCGCTCGAGACGGTGACCGGATACGGGCGCTACCGCCATGGGGAGGCCGTCGGGCTGGGGCTGCTGGCGGCGCTGCGATTGTCGGGTACCCCGGAGTTGCGTGCGACCGTAGAGGAGCTGTTGGCGGCGCGCGGATTGCCGGTGATGTTGGACGGGGAGGACGTGGAGGAGATCGTTGCCGCGACCATGCGCGATAAGAAGCGCACGGGCACAGACGTGCCATTCGTCCTGATCGATCGTCCCGGCGATGTGCGAACGGGCTGCCATGTGCCGACGGAGGAGCTGCGCGCGGCCGTGCGCGAACTGCAGGCGCACGGGTAGGCTGAGCTGAGCATGCCGGGCCCTTTCCGCATAGAGGTGATGAACGGGGTAAACCTGAACATGCTCGGAAAGCGCGAGCCCGAGCACTACGGGACGCTCACACTGGACGAGCTGGAGCGTCAGATCGAACGGTTTGCCTCAGAGGTGGGAGTGGAGGTGCGCTTCTTTCGCACGAACTTCGAAGGTGAGTATGTGGAGCACCTGCACAATCTGGGTGAGCTGGTGGATGGGGTGGTGTTGAACCCGGGCGCGTGGACGCACTACGCGTGGGCGATACACGATGCGCTGGCAACCGCCGGGTTGCCGGCCGTGGAGGTTCATCTCTCCAACGTCAAGGAGCGCGAGTCGTGGCGGAAATTGTCGGTGGTCGAGGATCTCTGCGTGGCGTCGTTCTCCGGAAAGGGACCAGAGGGCTACCGGCTGGCGCTTGCGAGGCTGCGCGAGGAGCTTGAAGGACCCGAGCAGTGAACGAGCTCGCGCGCGTTGCACGCGTAGCGGATGAGCTGCGGGCGCTGGAGGTGGACCGGTTGCTCGTGGGCACTGCGGTGAACCTGCGCTACCTAACCGGCTATACGGGCACGAGTGGGTTGGTGCTTATCGCGGCGGGAGGGGCGGCACACCGCTTCTTCACCGACTTCCGCTACGCGACACAGTCGGCTGAGCAAGTGCCGGGGGAGTTCGAACGGGAGATAGCGCCCGCGGATCTGCTGGAGGCGGCGACGCGCGTTCTCGGGGCCGGCGGAAGGGGGGAACGCAGGCTTGGCTTTGACGATGCCGGGCTCACGGTAAAGCAGCATGCTCGCCTGCGTGAGCTGCTCCCCGAGGGCTGGGAGCTGGTGGGGTGCGCGGGGATCGTGGAGCGTTTGCGCGAGGTGAAGGACGGGCGGGAGATCGCGGCGATCCGGGCTGCCGCGGTGCTCGCCGACGAGGCGCTTGCGGGTGTGCTGGAAGAAGGTCTTGTGGGGCGCACCGAGTGCGACGTCGCCATCGAGCTGGAGCTGCGGATGCGGCGCCTCGGGGCGCAGGCGCCGAGCTTCCCTTCGATTGTGGCAAGCGGCGAGCACGGAGCACTCCCCCACGCGGAACCCCGCGATGTGCCGATCGAGAGAGGGGTGCTTGTGACGATCGACTGGGGTGCATATCTCGACGGGTACTGCTCGGATTGCACCCGCACATATGCCACCGGACCGCTCTGCGATGAGGCGCGGGAGACGTACGAGCTGGTGCTGGGTGCCCAGGAAGCGGCCCTTGCGGCGGTACGGGTAGGTGTGAGCGGCCGTGAGGTCGATGGGGTGGCACGCGCGGTCATCGAGGGAGCCGGTCACGCTGAGCACTTCGGCCACGGGGTAGGGCATGGTGTGGGGATGGAGGTCCATGAGGCACCCCGTCTCTCGCGCACCGCCGGCGAGGAGCCTCTGCGGGCGGGGAATGTCGTAACCGTCGAGCCCGGCGTCTATGTCCCCGAACGGTTGGGTGTGCGGATCGAGGATCTAGCCGTCGTAAGCGATGACGGTGCCGAGCTGCTCACGGGCCTTCCCAAGGAGCTGACGACGATCGAGTAGTCGAGGCTTGAGGGTATGTCCGATGAGCCACCCGGGCGCGTAGAGCTCGAACGCGAGCCCAGCCGCGATAGGCAGAGTCCAGGCGGCGAAGAAGGCCGCTTGAAGGTCGGCCGAGGCAAAGGACGGCAGCCAGCGAGACTCTGCCCACACGGCGACCGTACTCGTCAGCGCCAGCACAGGGATACGCCCCTTGCCGATCGTCTCCCACGCGCCAAGCGCGAGGATGAACGGGAGCGGATAGTAGATGACATCCCAGGTGTCGAACATGCAACGCAGCAGCAACAGCAACGCGAGCAGGAGCAGGGCGTCGGCAAGACTGCTTACAGCGGCCTTGGCCTCTATGGCGGCGCGGCGCCGGCGTGCCCAAATACCAAGCGTGAGCGGCAGCGCGATCCCCACGATCAGCGGATGGCCGACGGTCGCCGTCCAGCCCGGTGCGGTGCGGTAGCCGGGCTTGATCGCGCCAAACAATCCCCGCACGACGTGACCGTGATGGCCGAAGAACCACCAAAGCTGCCAAGGCTGGAAGATCGTGCTACCAGGATTCGTGGCGCTACGAACGCCGGCTACGAACGCACTCGAACCGAAC
>JBOGYB010000219.1:0-3961 GCA_050696555.1 Solirubrobacteraceae bacterium
CGCGAAGTAAGGCTATCTCCGCGCACGCGCGCGCGAGTCACCCAAAAACGAAATACAACAACACCCCTCCCCACCCGAGCCGGGAGGTTGACGCGAGGAGCGTCAGTCGCTTCGTCGTGGCGATAATCCCTCTCGAGAAAACTCGCTCCGACATTTGACGGGGCGCGCATGACCCGCGACAATCGAGCCTAGATGGCGAACCCCGACCGACTGACCGGGCTGGACTCGGCGTTCCTGCACCTGGAGGACCACAGCCCCGCGCACATGCACGTGGCGTCGGTGATGGTGTTCGAGGGGAAGGCACCGAAATACGAAGAGCTCGTGGAGCACATCCTCTCGCGGTTGCACCTCGTGCCGCGGTACCGGCAGCGACTGGCGTTCGTGCCGCTCGATCAAGGAAGGCCGATGTGGGCGGACGACCCGCACTTCAACCCCCGCTACCACATCCGCCACACGGGCCTCCCCCACCCCGAGGATGAGACGGAGCTCAAGCAGCTCGCCGGGAGGATCTTCTCCCAACGCCTGGACCGCTCCAAGCCGCTGTGGGAGATGTGGTTGGTGGCACACATGGCGGGAGAGCGGTTCGCGGTGATCGCCAAGACTCACCACGCGCTCGTGGATGGGATCTCAGGCGTGGATATCACCACCGTGCTGTTCGACGCCTCACCCGAGCCATTGCAGCCCCCTCGTCCCCCCGCGCCGTGGGTGGCGAGGCCGTTGCCGGGACAGGCGAAGCTGCTGGGGGACGCGCTGCTCGAGCGCTCCACCGTGCCCGGGGAGATGCTGAGGGGCACGCGGGCTGTGTTGCGTAGGCCACGCAAAGCACTCTCACGCCTCAAGGAGACCGTTGTGGGGGTGAGCGCGACGACACTGGCGGGGGTGAGCGCCCCGGCGCCCCCCAGCCCGTTCAACGTGGAGATCACCTCGCACCGCCGCTACACGTGGGTCGACGCGGACCTGGAGCAGTTCAAGGCGATCAAGAACTCGCTCGGGGGGACGCTCAACGATGTGGTACTGGCGGCTGTGAGCCTCGCGCTGGGGCGGCACATGCGCGCACAGGGGCTCGACACCGAGGGGTTGGTGTTGAAGGCGATGGTGCCGGTGTCGGTACGCGCGGAGGTGGAGCGGGGGGCGCTGGGGAACCGTGTGGCGGCGATGTGGGCACCGCTGCCGGTGGGGGTACCCGACCCGGCGGAATGCCTCGCGCAAGTGCGGTTGGAGATGGACGGGCTAAAGCACTCCGGGCAGGCGGTGGGCGCGGAGGTGCTGACCAACCTGGCAGGGTTCGCCCCGCCCACGATCCTCAGCCAGGCGGCACGTTTGCAGGCGAGACAGCGGTTCTTCAACCTGGTGGTGACCAACGTGCCGGGACCACAGTTCCCGCTGTACCTGTTGGGGAGAAAGCTGAAGGCGCTCTACCCGGTGGTGCCGCTCGCACGCAAGCAAGCGCTGGGGATCGCGGTGATGAGCTACGACGGGCGCCTCGGGTTCGGGTTGCTGGGGGACTACGACGCGCTGCCGGAGCTCGAGACGATCGCCTACGAGCTGGAACGGTCGATCACCGCGCTTGCCGACGCGGCGGGGGTGGGTGGACGCAAGCGGCGTACCCCGCGCCCACGCGCGACGGCGACACGCTAGCTTGCGGCGCATGAACATGAAGGGCCGAGCAGCGGCGCGAGCGCGCCCGAGTGGTAGTGCGTCGCGGACGACGGCGGTGCGCCGGTGAGCGGGGGGTTGCGTTTGGCGCTCTGCCAGATGAACGCCACCGTGGGCGATTTGCGCGGTAACGCGGAGAAGATCCGGGGGGGGATCGAGCAAGCAAAGCTTCAGGGAGCGCAGTTGGCGCTGTTCCCAGAGCTTGCGCTTACGGGGTACCCACCCGAGGATCTGTTGCTGCGCGAGCACTTCCTGAGTGACACGGGCGCGATGCTGCGGGAGATCGCAAGCACAGCGACGGGGATCGTGGCGATCGTGGGCTTTCCCGAGCGCATCGAGGGCACGCGGCGGCGTCCCCCACCGGGCTCCCCCGGGCCGGTGGCCACCGTGGTGCACAACTCCGCCGCGGTGCTCGGCGGGGGCAAAGTGGAGAGTGTGTACCGCAAGGTGCACCTCCCCAACTACGGGGTGTTCGACGAGCAACGGTACTTCAAGCCGGGAGATCCGCAGGGGAGCGCGATCAGCGTGGAGAATCACAGGATCGGGGTGACCGTGTGCGAGGACCTGTGGGTGGCGGGCGAGCCGGCAAGCGCGGAGGCAAGCGCGGGGGTGGAGCTGATCGTGAACATCTCCGCCTCCCCCTACCACGCGGGCAAGGGACTCGAGCGCGAGCGCCTGTTCGGAGAGCGGGCACGGGAGACCGGGGCGTATGTCGCTTTCTGCGCGATGGTGGGGGGCCAGGACGAGCTGGTGTTCGACGGCCACTCCTTCGTGCTCGACCCCACCGGGGAGACTCTCGCGAGAGGTGCGCAGTTCGCGGAGGACATGGTGATCTGCGATTTGCCGCTGGGTAGTAGAGGGGATCGTCCGCGTGCCCACGTGCCGAGCGCGGGGAGCGACGAGCCGAGCCCGCCACCGCCGATCATCGAGCGCGTGCATGAGGTTTATGAGGCGCTCACGCTCGGGCTGGTGGACTACGTGGAGAAGAACGGCTTCACACAGGTGGTGCTGGGGCTCTCCGGAGGGATCGACAGCGCACTCGTAGCGTGCCTGGCTGTGGACGCGTTGGGGGCAGAGCGGGTGAACGTGGCGGTGATGCCTTCGCAGTGGTCCTCGAGCGGCACCCAACAGGACGCCCGCGGGCTGGCGAGCGCGCTTGGGGTGCGCGCGCACGAGCTGCCGATAGAGGGCGCGATGGACGCCTACCTGCGGACACTGAGCAAAGACTTCGCGGGGTTGGAGGCAGACCTCACCGAGGAGAACTTGCAGGCGCGGGTGCGCGGGAACCTGCTGATGGCGCTCTCCAACAAGTTTGGGTGGCTGGTGCTGACTACCGGCAACAAGTCTGAGATGTCGGTGGGGTACACCACGCTGTACGGCGATTTGGCGGGTGGGTTCGCGGTGATAAAGGACGTGCCGAAGACACTCGTGTATGAGCTTTCGCGGTGGCGCAACGACCCCGATGCGGCGGAGAGTCTCGGCGCCGGTCCGGGGGCAAGCGGAGCACGCGTGCCGGCACCGATCCCGCAGTCGATCATCGAGCGTCCCCCCTCCGCCGAGCTGCGCAAGGACCAGGTGGACCAGGATTCGCTGCCCCCCTATGAGGTGCTGGACCGCATCCTGCACGGGTATGTGGAGCTCGACCGCAGCCGTGAGCAACTGGTCGCCGAAGGGTTGCCACAGGAGGATGTGGAGCGCGCCACACGGCTGGTGGACCTCGCGGAGTACAAGCGCAGGCAAGCCCCACCCGGGATCAAGATCACCGAGCGAGCGTTCGGGCGCGACAGGCGCATGCCGATCACCAACGCGTACAGGGGCTGAGATGCAGCGAGCCGGCATGTCCACCCTGTTGCGTGTCGCGCCGCGACGAGCCGCGGTAGCGGCGCTTGTGGGACTCTGCGCGATCGCGGTAGGAGCGTGCGGGGATACGCTCCAGGATCAGCCGATCGCGCCGCAGGCGCTCGAGGGGGTGATCGTCAAGAGCCGCTTCCCCGTGTACTGGCTGGGGTTCGAGTTCCAGCGGATGCGGATCACAGGCGTCACGATCGACCCGAGCGGGGCGGTGACGATCCGCTACGGGGACTGTTTGGTGGGAGGGCAGTACACGTGCGTGACCCCACTCACCGTGGTTAGCTCACCCGACAACAGCTTCGTGCCGGGGGCCGCGGCCGGTAAGGCAACAAGCGTGCGTAGCGCCGCGGCGGTGTCCTCGCGGGACGGCAGAACGCTCGCACTGACGACAGGGAGCGTAGTGGTGAGCATCCACGCCCGCGACTCCACCCTTGCGAGCGCCGCGGCGGAAACG
>JBOGYB010000220.1:0-3959 GCA_050696555.1 Solirubrobacteraceae bacterium
CTCTATTCCTCTACGGCTACGGCTTCAAGGCGAAGCTCGCTACTGAGCTGTGCCCCAAGACCGCCGCGCTGATGGAGCAGATCCCCGGGATGACCACCGCGATGTTCTCGATCCTCTCCC
This sequence comes from Solirubrobacteraceae bacterium, assembly GCA_050696555.1. GTDB lineage: Bacteria > Actinomycetota > Thermoleophilia > Solirubrobacterales > Solirubrobacteraceae > Palsa-744. The sequence goes on from JBOGYB010000220.1 coordinate 121, forward strand.
CCCGCAAGCACATCCTCGACCACCGCGGCCCCTACAAGGGCGTCCTGCGCTACCACCTGGGCCTCATCGTCCCCGAGCAGGCCGAGCAGTGCAGGATCAGGGTGGGCGACGATATCCGTCACTGGGAAGAGGGCAAGAGCCTCATCTTCGACGACACCTTCAACCACGAGGTGTGGAACGACACGGATGACACTCGCGTGGTGCTATTCGTCGACGTGCTCCGCCCCCTCCCCACCCCCTGGGCGCAGATCAACAAGCTGATCGTGAAGGCCATCGGCTATTCCCCATTCGTACTCGACGCTAAGCGCAACAACGAAGCATGGGAAAAGCGCTTCCTGGAGCGCGCGGCATCCGCCACCAACGGCACTACCGCCGTGACAACCCCCACGGGCGCACCCCCTGGCGGCCCAACCCCGAACGGCGCTGCCGACAACGCCGAGGTCACTCCCGCGCCCGCACCGTGATGTCCGCCACCTCGGGGTGCTCCGCGCGCAAATGGCGCGCCAACGCCTCCGCGTCCACTCGCGTGGTCCCCTGCTGCAATCGCAGCACGAGTTGCGCACTCAAATCCCCCATATCCCCCTCGGGTGGGATGCGGTCCATCAACGAGTGCACACTACGCCGCATCAACCTCCCCGCGGAGAAGAGCGCCAACCCCGCCACCAGCAGCGCCGCGATCGAGTCCGCGTCAGGGTAGCCCGCGCGTACGAGCAGCAGCCCGATCAACACCGCCACCGACCCGATCAAATCGAGCGTGAAGTGAAGCGCGTTCGCCCCCAAAGCGGCGCTTTCGTGACGGTGTGCACCCCGGTGGGAGGCAAACGAGCGGCCTGCATCGATCGCGATCACGGCGAGTAGCACCGCGAACGTGTACCACCGCACCTCCACCCTCCCACCCCCGCCGGTGAGGCGCACAATCGACTCGCCCGCGATCGCGATGCTCGCCACGATCAAGATCACGCTCTCCCCGAGTGCCGAGAGGTGCTCCGCCTTACCGTGCCCGTAGGGATGGTCGCGGTCGGCGGGCCTCACCGCCACTCGCACCGCGAAGAGGGTGAGCAGCGCCGCTGCCAGGTCGGTAGCGGAGTGGATCGCCTCGGCAAGTACCCCAAGACTGTTGGAGAGCAACCCCACCACCAGCTTGATCGCCACGAGCGCCGCCGCGGCGAGCACTGAGGCGAGCGCGATGCGCTGTGGAGATGGAGTCTTGGGCTCTGTCATCCACCCGCGAGCCTACCCTCCGGGTGCGACGATGGGTGTGTCGTGATTTGGGAGTTCGGTGAGCGTTTGCCGAGCGTTGCGCGTATGACGCTAGATCTTCGACACGTCCAGGCCGGTGCCCTGGAGCAACCTATTCGCTTCTGAATTGAGGATCGTGTACTCCCCGGTGAGGATGAGCAACCCGAGCGCGATCATCACGGCTCCCCCCACACCCACGATCACGGGGAAGTGGCGCTTGACCACAGCGAGCGCTCCGGTCATCCGCTCGAACGCCACCGCGATTAGCAGGAAGGGGATCGCTAGACCAGCCGAATAGAACGCCAGTAGGAGCGCACCGTGGGCGGCAGAGCTCGACACCGCCGCCTGCGTGAGGATCGCGCCGAGGGTGATGCTCGTACAGGGGGTCCACGCGATGGCGAACGCCGCCCCCGCAAGCAGTGGCCCACCCCGACCCGCGACGCGCATCAACGACTCCGAGTGCCATTGGAAGTTGAGCGCGTCCACGAACGGGGTCATAAGGAACACCACACCCATAACCACGATCAACACCCCACCCGCCGTGCGCAGCAGGGAGATGTGGTCGTTCAAAAGCGACCCCACCTGCGTGGCGGTGAGCCCCAGCAGGATGAAGATGAGCGAGAAGCTCGCGATGAACAGGAGACTCGGCACCAACACCCTCCGCGCCCCCGCGTGTTGGATGTCGGCGGGGGCCACACCGATCACAGTCGAGAGATAACCCGGCACCAGCGGCAACACGCACGGCGAGAGGAATGACACGAGCCCAGCGGCAATCGCCACGGGGATACCCACGCCGGTTGCGGTGTCCGAGGTGGACGACGCCGACACGGCGAGGATCGCATCCACCGTCATGGCGCGGGCGCGGACTCGCTGCGCCACCCGGCCCCAACGCTTTGTGGCTCAGGTCGCACTTGCTCGACGGACACCTCGGCTGAACTTTGCTCCCCCACGCTCGCGGATTCGCCACGATCCCCTTTGTCGCGTAGCTCAGCCAACTCAGCACGCATCTCCTCCACTTCCCGTTCCAACCGCGCGATCCTCTCGGACAAACCGGACGTCACGGGCGCGGAGCCAACCATAGGCGCCGCGGTCCCGGCACCGACCGTAGGGGTCCCCACGCCTTGGAGCGCGCTTGCCCCGTTGTCACTCTCCGACTCCGCGTCCTCCCCCAAAAGCTGCTTGTAGCGCTCCTCCTTTTGCCCCGGCCGGCGGTCCAGGCGGGCAACCAAACCGCGCTCGATCAGCCCGGCGAGCGTGGCGTGCACCTCTTCGAGGCCGTCGAACGTATGGATGCGCTCGCCGCGCTGCTTGAGCTCTCCCGGAGTCTGCGCACCACGGAGCATCAGCACACACATCACCGCCTGCTCCCCACTTGACATCGGCAGCGCCTCCGCCAACAGGTGGCGGTACTTCGCCGCCCGACTCGCCCCGGCAAGGCGAGCGTACCCCCGCCGCTCCAAGCGGTGAAGCGCGTCGCGGAGGATCGCCTCGTCGTAGTCCACCACCGGATCGCGGTTGGTGGACTGGTTGCACGCCAACCGCAGCGAGTTCAGCGAAAGCGGGTAGTGGTCTGGGGTAGTGCGCTGCTTCTCGAGCAGGCACCCGAGCACTCTGATCTCGGCATTGGAGAGGTCCACGCCCTCAATCCTACGATCCCTGGCCTCCCCTTGCGGCCCCTGCCACTCCCTCGCAGCCCTGTGAACCTCCAGCTCGCGCCCTCTGACCCTCACCTCGCAGCCCCTTGACTCTCCCCCGCTCTGCCCGACTCCGTCTCGCGACTCCTGACCCTCGCTTTGCGGCCCTAAGATCGACGGGTGAGAGAATCGAGGGCAGTCGCCCCGCCTGTGGATGGCGCTGCGACACACGTGTCGCTGCGGAGGATAAGCGCCCTGTTCGGGCCCTACCGCCTGCGCCTCAGCGGGTTGCTCGCTTTGATCTTCATAGCGGCGGGCCTCGGGATAGTGAGTCCGTTCCTGCTGCGCGAAGTGATCGACACAGCCATCCCCAAGCACGACACGCAGCTGCTGACCGCACTAGTGGGCGGGATGATCGCGCTGTCGATCGTCGGTGGGGTGATCGGGGTGGCGCAAACCTGGATCTCAAACCAGGTGGGCCAGCGCGTCATGCACGACCTGCGCGCCGCCGTGTACGCCCATCTGCAAAGGATGTCGCTTGCCTTCTTCACCCACACCCGCACGGGAGAGGTGCAGTCGCGCATCGCCAACGACATCGGAGGCATCGACAGTGTGGTGACCTCCACCGCTACCTCCATCGTGCAAAACGTCACCACGGTCGTGGCGGTGGTCGTGGCAATGATCCTCCTGGACTGGCGTCTAGCCGCTTTCTCGCTGTTCCTGCTCCCTTTCTTCGTGTGGCTCACCCGCCGTGTGGGCGAGGAGCGCCGCCGCATCCAGTCGGTACGCCAGGGCCGCCTCGCCGACATGTCCACGCTCGTGGAGGAGTCACTCTCGGTGTCGGGAATCCTGCTCGGCAAGACGATGGGTCGCTCGGGCGAGCTCGTGCGCCGTTTCAGCGACGAGTCAGGCGAACTCGCCGACCTGGAGGTGAGGGCGCGCATGGCGGGGCGCTGGCGGATGGCC
>JBOGYB010000221.1:0-3949 GCA_050696555.1 Solirubrobacteraceae bacterium
CAACCTCGGGTGGCTGCGGCTCGCCAAGGCCACCGCCCGCGAGGCTGGTGTCGAGCTGCACCTGCACGCCTACTCCCCGATGGAGATCGCCCACATGTGCGACATCTCCTTACTCCCTCCGTCAGAGGTGTTCGCACACCTGCGTGACGCCGGCCTGGACTCGACTCCGGGAACCGCGGCGGAGGTGCTGCACGACGGGGTGCGCGCCCGCATCTCACCCAACAAGCTCCCCGTCGCACGCTGGGTGGAGATCATCGAAGCCTCCCACCACGCCGGTTTGCGCTCCACCTGCACCGTCATGTTCGGCCACATCGAGGAGCCGTGGGAGCTCGCCGAGCACATGCGCGTCGTGCGCGAGATGCAGGAGCGCACCGGTGGCATCACGGAGTTCGTCCCCCTCTCTTTCATCCCGTTTCAGACGCTGCTCGGGCGCACGCACGGGGTGCAGGAGATATCTCGCGAGGAGAACCTCAAGCACACCGCGGTCTTCCGCCTGGCGCTCGGCCGCACGATCCCGAGTCTCCAGGCCTCTTGGGTAAAGATGGGTCTCGATGCCGCCACCGAATCGTTGCGCTGGGGTGTCAACGACCTTGGTGGCACCCTCATGGAGGAGTCCATCTCGCGGCTTGCCGGCTCCTATCACGGCACCAAGCTCGACCCCCACCAACTTGTAGCGGCCGCGCACGCTGCCGGCCGCCCCGCGGCGGAGCGCACGACGCTCTATGACATCAGGCGACGCTACCCGTTGGAGGGTTCGGTGGGCTCGCCGGCAAGCTTGGCCGCCAGCGCCTGAGCTTCGCGGGCGCCGGCGGCGGCGAAGCGCTCGAAGATCGCGATCATCTGGCGGTGGTATTCGATGCCGCCGAGTACGGTGGTTTCCGGTCCCCTCCACTCATCTTCGCGGCGGCCCTCGATGCCCTCTTTCAAGTTCGCCAGATAGCCCTCGAGCTCTGCGAGCTGGGCACGATGCCACTCGATCCTTCCCGCGAACGCCGCTTCCGGGTTGGCGCCCGCGAACACCTTCAACATCGCCTCATCGCGGTATTGCGATGGTGGCGACCCGGGTGCGTCGGTCCACCCCTTCAGCGCCTGCTTGCCGAGCTCGGTCAAGGCGTAGCGCTTGCGTCTGCGCCCTCCTTGCTCCTGACTCTCCGAGAGATACCCACCCTTCGCCAGGCGCGCCGGCTCGTCGTAGAAGGTGGTGTGGGGGATCGGCCAGAAGTGCTCTATCGAGTCCACCAACATCTGCTTGAGCTCATATGGCGTCGCCTCCCCCGCCAGGTCGAGCAGGCAAAGCACGGCGTATGAGGTTGTGGTCAGGCGGATTGGCTTGCGTTCCATAGTTCGTCCTGTATAGTTCGCCTCGAACTATAGAGCGTGCGTCCCCTCCACAAGGGTGCGTGCCTGCGCGAGGAGCTTTCCACCATGGCCGATCAACCGCATGCCCACGACATCCTCCCCGAAGACTCGGACTCCCGCGAGTCCTCCTCCCAGATGGCGCCGCCGCAACCTGGCGCTGTCGTGAAGGACTACGACGTGGCGATCGTTGGCGCGAGCCTCGCGGGCTGCGCCACAGCGATCCTCCTTGCTCGCACAGGCGCACGCGTGGCGCTAGTCGAGAAGAGCCCCGACCCCAAGGCTTTCAAGCGCATCTGCACCCACTACATCCAGTCCTCGGCCGTCCCCACCCTCCAGCGGCTGGGTCTGCTCGAGCCGATGATGGACGCCGGCGCGCTGCGCGCCCACGCCCGCCTGTGGACCCGCTGGGGCTGGATCGCGCCTCCCGCGAACACGGCGACCTCCCCGGCGGGGATCAACCTCCGCCGTGAGAAGCTCGACCCGATGATCCGCGAGCTGGCCGAGCACACGCCGGGCGTGGAGTTGATGCTCGGCCACACCGTCGATGAGCTCCTCCGCGACGGTGAGCGGTTCACGGGGGTGCGGGCACACGACACCCACCAGCAAGTTGTCGAGCTTCGCGCGCGCCTCGTCGTCGGTGCGGACGGTCGCGACTCGAAGATCGCCAAGCTCTCGGGCGTCCCCACCAAAACCGCTCCTCACGGGCGCTTCGCCTACGGCGGCTACTATGAAGGTCCGGAGCCCGTCACCGCTCCCGACGCCGCCCTATGGCTGCTCGACCCCGACATGGCGGCCGCCTTCCCCACAGATGGCGGCCTCATCTTCTACGCGACAATGCCCGTCAAGGAGCGGCTGCCCGAATTCCGCGCCGATCCCCAGGGGGCGCTCGAGAAATTGGTGGGGAGCATCCCTGAGGCGCCGCCGATCGCCGAATCGCGCCTCGTGGGGCAGGTACAAGGCAAGATCGACATGACCAATGTCCTTCACAGGCCCACCGCGCCTGGCCTCGCTCTGGTGGGAGACGCCGCCGGCGCGATCGATCCGCTGTTCGGTGTGGGTTGCGGCTTTGCGCTGCAAACCTCCGAATGGCTCGCCGACTCGGTTGCCCCCGCGTTGAACGGTGCCGAGCCGCTGGAGAAGGGCCTCAAGCGCTACCGCCGCAGGCATGTCCGTGGGCTCGGCGGACACACCAAGACGATCCTCGACTACGCAACCGGACGCAAGATGAACGCCCCAGAACGGATGCTGTTCGCGGCGGCCGCCAACGACGAGCGCACGGCTAGGGTCTTCGAGGCCTTCGGCTCGCGCAACATCGGCCCGCTGCGGATGGCCGCCACGGGCATTCCGCTCGCGATGCTCGCCACAGCACGTAGCTCTCTTTCGCGCCGGGCACGGCCGGGCTCAGCGAAAGAGGTCCTCGCCCAGAGGTCGTAGCAACGCGCCCGCACCCGGCCCGTCATTTTCGCTGACGAAGCGCTCCAAGCCTTTCACGATCACAACCGGCTCGCACGAGTCCTTGGCTCGCGCGAGATCGGCGAGGCTTGCTACCGCGTCCGCCACCGCGATCCACGTGGCGCGCAGCTCCAGGCCTTTGCTGTCAGTCCGCCCACGCCAGTCCTCGAGCGGGGCGATCCCCGCGCAGCCGATCGCAACGTCGCACTGTCCGTGGCGCCACGCCCTCCCGAAGCTGTCGCTGATGAGCACCCCCGCGCTCACACCGGTCAGCTCGCGCAGTCGTGCGCGGATGTGTCGCGCCGAGGCGTCCGGGTCTCGAGGGAGCACGATCAACGTCTCGTCGTTCGTAGAGTTGGATGCGTCCACGCCCGCGTTCGCGCACACGAAGCCGTGGTGGGTGCGACAGATCAGCACCCCGTTTGCCTCACGCAGGATCTCTGCGGACTGGTCGAGCACCACCTGCACCGCTCGCGGGTCCTTGCCTTGCTCGGTGGCGATGCTTCGTGCGCGCTCGCCAGGGGTGACAGCCCGCAAATCCACCACCGCCCCCTCTGTCTTCGACACGGCCTTGTGGGCGACTGCCACGATCTCGCCGTCGCATAGGGGCTGCGACGGACACTCGGCATCGAGTGCGCCGGCGACCAGCTGTGCCAGGTCCGCGCCGATCGAGATCTCCGGTAGTCCGGAAAGGCTGCGCGCGCTGAGCTCGCTCACGACCTCAGGAGTCCACGGCCCGGCTACCGCTCATTGCGGGTGCGTCGGCTTGATCGAGTGGGTGCTTCGGCTCTGCCGGGCGACCAAGCACCGCCCGTGTGCGGGGTGCCCTCTCCGTCTCTCCCGCCAGCCGCTCGCGCAACGCCGCGAGATCCTCGCCTGTGTCGATGTCGAGCAGCAAGGATGCGGGTCGCTCGATCCGCTGTCCTGCTCCAGCATTGTGGGCGAGTCGTTCGTGACGCTTGCGGCTGTCTGGTCCGAAGCTGGGAGAGATCGCATCTGGTGGTGTCAGCAGCAGGCCGTTGGTCCCACTGCCGTGGCGGTCCGGCACGATCACAACCCCCTCGATCTCCTCCTCGAGCAGCGCTGTCAGCTCGGCCGGGTCGAGCGTGGGGCAGTCGCCGGGCACGCACAACGCGCG